>JACMJD010000314.1 GCA_014380825.1 Phycisphaerae bacterium
CAGGCGGCAGGATATCACATCGCGATGCAGTTTGGGTTGCTTGGCGTCCACACCCGGTCATTCGCGCAGGGCAATTGCATCTGACCGTTACGCGCGGCGATCGCTTACTGTCATTCGCGTTCGAGCAGCTTCGCCGGGTTTGTGATGCAGATTTGCTTCGCGGCTTCCGTGCCAAACTCGCGCTGGATGAAATCCATCGCTTCGGTCATCCTCGGACGGCGCGTGGTGATGCCGTGGGAATCGGTCGCGATCAGCGCGACCCAGCCTTCCGCGAGCCAGGAGATGGCGGCTTGGCGCGAATCGGCGGGTGCGTCGTCCAGAAGGCTGCTGGCGTTTACCTGAAGGATGACGTTCGCGCCGAGCCACGCCTGCGCCAGGCCGGGATCGCGGCGGAGGCTGTCGTATCGTTCGGCGTGGGCGAGGACGATGTGGACGTTGGACTGCGCCAGGACGTTTACGACGGCATCGGGGTTGATCGTTGAGGACGTGGGCAACTCCAGCAGCAGATATTCGCCGCCGTCGGCGAGCGTCAGCAGTCGATCGGCCTGGAGAAAGCTGGGGATGCGTTCGTCGATTCGCACTTCGGCGCCGGCGTGGACGCGCAGCGGAACGCGCTCGCGCTGCAAGGCCGTCTGCAACTGACTCACGCCCTGCCGCACTTCGGCGGCCCAGTTGACGCCGTCGTATCGGCCTAGCTGATGCGGCGTGGCGATGACATCGGTGAAACCATCGCGAACGAGCAGTTTGCACAGCGCGATCGAATCCGCGCCGGTGGCCGGGCCGTCATCGATCCCGGCGAGGCAATGGCAATGCATGTCGACGCTGGTGGTCACGCCGTACTTCTTGAGTCGTGCGACTTGCGTGGCGACGAACTTCAGCGGCTGCGGCGATTGCTGGGGGGAGCTCATGCGTTCTCTTCAGTCGACGCGCGCAAAGACTTCGAGCCGCGCGTCGTCGAGAGAACGGAATATTACAGAATCACGCCTTCAATGTCGTCGCCTTCGCGCTCTTGCTCGAGGTGAGCGTTGGCGCGACGACCGAAGCCGCGACCGCGGTGGAACCGTTGCCGTTGCCCGCGCCGTTGGTCGACCCGACGGCGACGCCATCGGTCGCGGCGGTGCGCGGACGCATCTGCGCGCCGTAGCCGTATCGATAGAGCTGCGCGTCGCTGTAGTAGTAACCGTACAGGCCCTTGCGGCGCGGAACATCGTTGACGACGACGCCGAGCAGTCGCGCTCCGACGCTTCGCAGCACGTCGCGTGCGAAGATCGCGGCTTTACGCTGCGTCTTTTCCGCGCGGACGGCAAGCAGCGTCGCATCGGCCGACGCTGCGAGAATGCGCGCGTCGGTCACCGGCATGACCGGCGGTGAATCGAGCAGCACGTGGTCGTAACGCTGCGCGACTTCCGCCAGCACGTCGGCGAACATCTGGCTGTTGAGAATTTCGCTGGGGTTGGCCGGGATCGGTCCGCAGGGCAGGACGTCCAAGCCGGGAACGGCTGTTGGACGGATCGCTTCGTCCAGGGTTTGGTTGCCCGCCAGCACGTTTGACAGGCCGATGCTGCGATCGATTTCCCAGACTTTTTGTTGCGTGGGTTTTCGGAAGTCGGCATCAAGCAGCAGGATTCGATTGCCCGCCTGCGCCATCGCGATCGCCAGGTTGCTCGCCAGCGTGCTCTTGCCTTCGCCGGGCGACGGCGAGGTAATCAGCAACGTCTTGGCGGTGCCGGCGGGCACGCCGAAATAAACCGCGGTGCGCACCGTGCGATAGCCTTCGGCGACGTCGCTCATCGAATCGATATGCAACGTCTGTGCGCGCTGCGCGGGCGTCAGCGCGCCGGCGATGTGCGGGATCACACCAAGCACCGGCAGGCCGGTCGCTTGTTTGATTTCCTCGGCGCTGCGCAGGCGCTGATCCAGGAAATCGCGCCCGACCGCCAGCAGCGCGCCCATGAACAAGCCGCCGATGATCGCGAAGTTCATCGTCGTCGCCACGTTCGGCTCGACTTGCCCGGCGTCGCTGGCGCGGGCGTCTTCCACGATGTTCACGTTCACCATCGCTTCATCCGACAGCGGACTCAGCTCACGAATGCGACTCGCCAGGTCCGAATCGTATTTCTCCAGGCTCTGGCATTCGCTGGCGATGATTTCGAACTGCGACGCGACCGAATGCTGCGCGAGCGCTTCGCTCCTCGCCAGGTCCAGCAGCGCCTGAAGCTGGGCGGCATTGTTCTTCTTCTGCACGAGTATCGATTCCAACTCGACGACGTACGCATCGAAAACACGCTTGTCTTCCACCTGAAGTTCCTGCTCGAGCTGCTTGATCGATTGCTGCATCACCCCAAGCTCCGGGAAGTTGGGCAGATACGTTTTCCCGACCATCGCGAACCGCTGCTGCATCTCGCGCATCTGGCGGCGCAGGTCGGCGTTTTCGCTCTTGAACGTGCGCGAATCCAGCAACTGGCGAATCTTCTGCGGGTCGCTGGCGATCGTGCGCGAGGAGTCGTAGGCCGCTTGGGCGTTGATGATCTCCAGTTGCACCTCGGTCAGCGCGCCCCAGAGTCGCGAAACGCGCTCCTGCAACGGACTGGAGCGCTGCCCGCCCAAAGCCAAGTCACCGTGCTTGGTCTGCATCTCGATCTTTTTGCCACGGGCCGCGGCCAGCTTCTTTTCGACTTCGCGCTTCTCTTTGCCGAAGAAATCGATGATCAGACGGATGGATGATTTCTTCTGCGTTTCCAGATCCGCCTTGTACGCAGCCACGATCGCGTTGGCGAGATAGGCAGCGTCGCTTGGGACGGGCGATTTGACCGAGACCGCAATGATATCGTCGCGCTTGCCGGCAGCGGCGTTCACGGTGCCCTTCAGATAGCCGACAATTGCGTCGGAGCGGCCCTCAAACGTCTTCATCGCCTGGATGTTCTTGTCTTCCGCGATCGCCAGGAAAATCTTCCGGCTCTTCAGCACTTCGCACTGGGTGTTCAGGAAGTTCTGCGCCTGCCCCATCAGTTCAGATGGATCGTTGGCCACGACGCGCGGGCCGCTGCGCTCGACGGTGAGCCGCGCCGTCGCCTGATAGATTCGCTCCGCGCGATACAGGTGAATGATGGCCGCCGCGACGACGATCGCCATCGTGCCCAGCACGATCCAGCGGTGCATCCAGATGGACAGCAGCGGATTGCGTCGCGGCGCGTCACTGGACTGCTGCGAGGGCACTTCGCTGTTGAGGAAGTCGGTCTTCGTGTTGCGCGAAAACTGCGTCATAGTTCATCTACCTGTTATCCCGCGAGCGGCAAGGCCAGAAATGTACCTGATTCGAGCGACGTATGCAGAGAACTTGTTCCGATGCCCCGCGCGCGACGCCGGACGAACACTCATACGATGCAATTGCAGATGAGGTCGCCAACGCCGCAGGATTCTCTGGGACCCACGCCCGATCGCGCATTCCGCCCGATGGCATACGCAGGGCGCGCGGAGAGAGCGGGCGTATCACAACTTACAATCGGCTATTTCGATTAGCCGCGCGTAGTCGAGCGTCAACCGTTCCCGTTTCGCCGGATCAGGGCGTGAACGGGCTTCGGGTCGGCGGACGAAACGGATCGCGGATCGGCGGACGGCCCGGTGGAACTGGTGTCGGCGGCAGCAACGGGGTGTCGCCGCCAGCAGAAATCGTGGTCAGGCTCGTGGTCGTGTTGGTCCGCGTCGGCGCAAATGGATCAAAACGCACCGGGCCCGCTGCACCCAGCGCGTACGTGCCGAACAGTGTCCCCGCGCCCAAAATGGCCGCGAATGCCGCGATCTGTTTCCCGCGGTTTTGCTTTGTCGTCATCATTCCGCAGCCCTCCATTTATTCGAGTTGCGCTGAACATCATCGGCCCCGCCAACCCGATCGTCAAGCTTTTCTTCCGCAGAATCAGGGCTGAGATCGACCAAAATCCTGATAAACGGCATAAATCGCCGGTCCCAAACGACGCCGATCGAAGCGCTCAACAGCTCGGCGGCGGGCAGATTCCCCAATTTGACAGCGAAGGCTGGCATCGTCGGCGAGCCGAACGATCGCCGCCGCGAGGGCGGTGACGTCGCCGGGCGGGACGCCGATCGCATCGACATCGGGCTCGAACAGCTCGCTCGCCCCACCCGCCTGCGAGACGATCACCGCACGGCCGCACGCCATCGCCTCGGCGATCGTCCGGCCAAACGGTTCGGGCCGGGTGCTGGCGTGAACGACGATGTCCAGCGCGCGGTAGACGAGCAATGGATCGAGTTGAAAATCGACGAAGCTCAAGTGTTCCAGGATTCCGAGTTCCTTCGCGCGATGGACGAGCTCGTTCCGATCACACTGAGATCCCGCCGTCGAGTAGATCGGACCACCAATGATGTAGAAGCGCATCGCCGCGCCCGGACGCGCCGCTCGCGCCGCCGCCGCCGCTTGCAGGAAGATCTCGTGGCCCTTCCATCGCGCGTAAGTTGCCACCAAGCCGATTCGAACCAGCGATTCATCCGCGGATCGATCCAATGTCGCGCGGTTGGCCGGTCCGGGCGAAAAGTGATCGACGTCGATCGCGTTGAGAACCGTTTTGACCGTCACGCGCGGCAACATGGTGCGCAGGTCGCTCGCCACCGCCTGCGAGATCGCCACCGCGCACGACACGCGCGATGTGAACCGCCGCAGCAGCTTCGCCAGCATCGGCCGCTCACCCAGCAAATCGTGTACGTGCCAAACGCAAACCGCCCCCGGCGCCGCCGAAGCGATGAACCGCGTGAGCAGATGCGTCTTAACGCCATTCGAATGAATCACATCAGGGTTGATCGAACGGATCATCGCGCGAAGTAATCCCGTGAAACTCCAGACGGACGGCAGACCCAACACGCCGCGCGCGATCAGACGAAGCGTGCCCGCACTCGATCCGGTTTTCGCGAGGCTCGCCGGCATCGGTACGACATGAACCCGCGCGCCCAGCACTTCGGCCGCCGCGCGCAGCGGTCCATCGGCCATGAGGATCAAGTGCATTGAGGAATCGTTCGGCAGAACTTCGCGAAGCGACGCCATCACATCGAGCAGCATTCGCTCCGCGCCGCCAAGCTCGCCGATCGGGTTGAGGAAGAGGATCTTGATGGCGTCTACTCGAACAGTTTTCGATTCGCGGCGACCCAGTCGTACAGCTTATCCAGGCCTTGTTGCCAATCTGTCTTTGCGGTCCAACCGAGTTGCCGCTGCGCTTTGCTGGTGTCGGCGATAAAGCATCGCTGATCGCCCGGGCGCCAATCCTGCTTTGTGAATTGGATCGGCTTGCCCAATTTTTTGCCGAGATATTCGAGCAGGTCCAGCAGCGAAATCGTATTGCGCACGCCGCCGCCCACGTTGAAGACATCGCCCGCGGCAGTATCGATGCGCGTGGCGGCGGCCTCGTAGGCGTCGACCAGATCTTCGACGAACAACACGTCGCGCACCTGTTTTCCGTCGCCGTAAATGCTGATCGGCTTGCCGAGCTGGGCGGCAATCACGAACCACGCGACCCAGCCCTGATCTTCCAGGCCGAACTGTCGGTAGCCGTAGATGCACGACTGTCGCATCACGACCGTCTTCAATCGAAAGATGCGCGCATAATCGCGCACGTACTGGTCAGCAGCGCCTTTGGAGCAGCCGTAAGGGCTGTGGAAATCCAGATTGAATGTTTCGGGCACGCCGGCGCGGAGATCTTTGTAATCGTAACGTCCATTTCGCTCGACGACGCCGACGTCTTCCATGCCGCCGTAGACTTTGTTCGTCGATGCGTACACGAATGGCGCGTCGATCTTCGCCAGCCGAACCGCTTCCAGCACGTTAAACGTGCCCAGCGCGTTGGCGAGGAAATCAAATCGCGGATTGGCGACCGACGTCGTCACCGCCACCTGCCCCGCCAAGTGAAGAATCAGACCGGCATCCCGATGCTGTGCGATCGTGTCGCGCACCGGCACGAAGTCGGCGATGTCAAGCTTGGCGAACTCAACCGTGCCTTGCGTTTGCAGCCACTGAAGATTTTTGTCGGTGCCGGGCCGCGAAAGATTATCGATGACAACAACCTGATCCCCGCGTCGCAAATAGCGCGCGGCGGCGTTACATCCGATGAATCCGGCCCCGCCGGTGATGATCACTTTCATCTGACTGCTCCCACGACTTCCACAACGGTCTCGATCAGCGCGCCAACCTCAGATATGCCTGCACAATGATCCGCGCATGCTCGGCCCAGGTAAACCGCGCCGCGTGTGCCAGCCGCTTTTCAGCGCTCGGCGCGAAATTTCCATCTTCGAGCGCCGCTTCACAATTTGCGACAAACGAATCGACATTGCCGGGCGTGGCGTACAACGCGGCATCGCCGCCCGCCTCACGCATTGTCGGAATATCACTGGCCACTACGATCGCGCCGCACGCGAGCGCTTCGACGACCGGCAGGCCGAAGCCTTCGGCATCGCTGGTCATTAATACGATTCGCGCTCGACGATAGAGTTCGGCGATCGCTGATCGCGGCTGAGTCGACAGATGCACAACCGCGTCGGCGAGCCCCAACGCTTCGATCAACGCGCGGTCGGCCGCGCTCCACTCGGCGCCGGCTTTCACCAACCGCAAATCGGGTCGTCTGGCGCGTAAGCGGGCGAACGCGTGCAACAGGATATCGATCCGCTTGCGAGGTATACAGCTTCCGACGTGCAATACGAACTCGCGGGGCGTGCGCTCGAAAAAATTCCGCGGCAGCGCGTCAATCTGCGGCGGATGTGCGACAAATTCAGGTGCGACGCCACCGGGCGCGTTTATCAGACGCGTCTCATCGACCAGGCCAAATCCCAGGATCTGCCGGCGAATCTCTGCGGTCGTATGAAACACGACCGCCGCCTTTTGTAGTCCGGACAGGGTTCGCCGGACGATCGCCCGGAACCAGCGTGGCCGCGGATGCAAGTGCGGCTCGAGCACACAGCCGAACGTATCCAGATCGTGACAGAACACGCCCGTCCGCTCGGCCGGGAGTGAATGCACGAGCTGGCCGTAGCTGTGATCGCAGATGTGAAACAGGTCATACTGATCGCGAATTCGACGAGCCGCGCGCGGGTACGTGATCGTGCGATTCAACAGCCGATCCGCGTTGTGCGACCACGGACCGAAGACGCGGCGAAACTTTGGCACCGTGCGCGTCGCGGTGATTTCGCTCGCGTGATGCTTATACGCTTCCGCCAGCAGCATCTCCGCCATGAGATCCATGCTGGGCCAATTCTCTTCGGGGAAATCGCACAGGACCGCGAGCGTGGGAACGGTTGATCGTGTCGCGCTCATCGGTGCCCGCAAATGAACCACGCCTGGCTACTGATCAGCCCGCCAGACCACGCGAACGGCGTGAACCGCGTTTGCCGAATCGTGAACGATTCGCGCAATCGCTCGCGCAGCCGGCGCCAGTTAAATCCCTTGTGCGCGTGAAACGCACCATCCGGCGAAGAATACGCCGGCCGAACGATCTGCGTGTGACTCCCGGCAAACGTCATCTTCGTGATCTCGGCAACCGTGTATCGTTCCGAGCCGGCGTAGTCACCGAGCTTGCGCCAGCCCGCGATCCGCCGCATCATCTGCTTCAGCGGAAGGGTGGGCCCGATCTCGATCGGCACGCTGATGATGAGCGTTCCATCGGCGGCTAGGCATCGTCGCAAATCGCTCAGCACGATCGGCATGATTTCTTCAGTGACGTGCTCGAGCGTTTCCATGCAGGCGACCACGCGATAGCGCGCTTCGTTCGCTGGATCGTTCAGCGCCGACGTGTGAACGAATGAGACGTGCTTCAACGAAGCGAATCTCGCCGCGCAATCGGCATTCTGCTTTGCGTCCACGTCCGCGCCAACCGCGACCGGGAATTTGTCCGCGACCATCGCCAGGAACGATCCGTCCCCGCAGCCGTAATCGAGCACGCTCGTGCCGACGAACGGTTCCACCAATCGGCACGCCATCCTGAATCGGCTGCCATGACTGAACGAGATAATTCTGCTGCGGCAGCCAATCTGCTTCCTGGCGTAGTGACCTTCGGCGATGAGCGGTGACGTGTCCATCAAGATTCAACTTATCGTTTCATTTCATCTAACAGATCGCCAATGAATTCGGTCGCCCGGCGAACTTGGGATTGCTCATCGAACTCCGGAACGGTTATCGGAATCGCGTCGCGCTTGGCCGCGATCTGTTCGCGCGTGATCGTGTTCAGCAATTCCGCCAGCGCCGAAACGTACGTGTCGCCCCACGGCAATTCACCTCGCAGCCGCCACATCCAGCCGACGTCCAGATCGTACGCCATGGGCAATCGTCCGGTGACAATCGGCAAGCGGGCGGCGGCATATTCGCTGATTTTCGTCGTGTATCGGAAACTTCCAAGCCCATCGACGCTCTGCGGAAGACTGCCCACGTCCATGGCCGAGAGGTAATTCAACACGCTCGACCACGGCACTTCGCCGGGGAGAAAAATGCTTTTGCCGAGGCGATCGCCGGCGAGCGAACGCAATCGATCGAGCCCTGCGCCGCCGCCGACGATCAGCACTTTCACATCCGGGCGATTCACGCGCTCCATCGCGCGCACCAGTTCGTAGCCGTAGCAATAGCCGAGTCGCTTCGACCAGAACAACGATCCGGCGATTCCGATGACGATGTCGTCGTCAGCGATGTTCAGCTCGCGTCGAACACGCTCTCGCGCCGCGCCGCGCTGCTCGTCAGTCATCTCGACGAGCGACCACCCCGCCGCCGTCATCGCTCGCGGCGCGCCGAACGTCATCGCGCGGCCGACAAGATACGGCGTCCAGCCGATGAACCCGCTGCAAAATCGGCAAAGAATCCGTTCGTACACGGCGAACAGCGGCGCGAGCAAGATCGTTCGCGAACGAATGTACGGGCCGACCGCGTCGCCACTGCTGACGACGTATCGCGTGCGAAAAAGAGCTCGCGCGATCAGACACGCCAGTCCCCCGGCAACGCCGGTCCCTTCCATTACGAACAGATCCGGACGGCGTTGCTTCGCGATTTTCAGCAGCTCCCGAAAGCATCGCGCTTTGTGTTGTCGATCGAACGGAAAGATTTCCGGCGAGTGATGCCGCAGCAGTCCGCGCAGCCGCGCTTCTTCGTTGCTGCCGGCGCCCTTTGTCGAGAATCCGATGATGCGATGCGTGGCCAATCCATTCCCTTTACGATCGTGCCGAAGGCGTTGACCGCAGCTTCGAGATGATCTTGTCGATTCCGAAATGCTCGCAATAAAACGCACGCCCCCGCGCCGCCAGCGATCGCCGAAGCTCCGGCCGATCGATCAGCGACTGTACCGCGCGCGCGATCGCGTGCGGATGATTATCGGCAAGAAGCACGGCGCCGGAAGACTCCCAGATCGACTCCGTGCCCGGCCCGCGCGTGCTGACGCTCGCGACGCCCAGCGCCAGGCCCGCCATGAAGCTGGTGCGGCGCGTGGTCAGGCCATCCGGATATGGCTGGAGTAGCGCATCGCACGCGGCCAAGTGATCGACCACAGCCTGCGCATCAAGGCCAAAGATCGGGCTGACGCGCGGTGCAATGTAAGGTTCAGCGCGCCTCAGGCCTTCAACGAAGGCTTCGCCGCCGCGGCCGATCAGCAACACCCGGATCCGCTCATCCGCCGCAAGCGTGGCCAGCACAGCGCCGTGCAGACCCGGCACCAAGTTGGCCGGGAATCCTCCAAAGTGACCGACCAGAAATGGCTGCGCAACGCTTGCATGTCGCGCTCGCACCGCACCGATCGCACCGGGAGTGACAGCGGTGGGCATGTTCGTCGGCAGCGGCAGAAGCTCGATGCCTTTCGATGCCGGCATCATCGGCCGAAGCAGCGTCTCCCACGCCGTCGTCGAGACAAAAATGCGGGACGCGGCCCGGACCAGAACGAATGCCATCGCGCGATGCATTAGCCCCAGAACATTGTGCTTGAAGGGTTGCCCCACCGCGATCGGCGACGCCACTTCATGAAACATCACATCGATCGGATGATCGCGCTGTGCGGCGAGCCACGCGCACAGTCCGACGTTCATCGCGCGATAGCCGAAGGCGTGCGGAACATACTGAACGACGATTCGCGTGAAGTTCGGCAGCGCCTCCACCGCGCGGCGAACCTCCGCGAGCCCGCGCGGGCCGAATGAATCGAGGATGCGATGCACGAAAACACCATTATCCTGCACTTGGAGTTGTTCACCTTGCTGGATCGGCGGCGCGAAAATGTGAACCTCATCGCCGCATTTGACGAGTTCGATCGCGACCCGCCGCGTGTAGTCGCTCACGCCGCCCGGATCGGGTGGGTATTCGCCGGTCAACATTGCCCAGCACAATCCGCTCATCCAGTACGCCCCACTGTCGCCATGCCCGAATCGAGGTCGATTGACGGTTGATAGTTCAGGACGCTACGTGCCTTGTCGATGCGGAAGACCGCTTTGCTCGCAAACTTGTCGATCGATTCGTCGGCGAGCGGAAAGAGGATCGGTCGACCAAAGAGTTTTCGCTTCGACCATCGGGTAACTCGCGCGATGAGCGAACGATCGTTCAGCTCACGCGAGATCCGCTTCGCCTCCGCCACGGAAACCCTCACGTTGGCGGCCCGACCGGCCAGCGTCTGGAGTCTGTCGAAATAAACTCTCCACGAAACAGGCTGGCCGTCGGTGATGAGAATGCATTCGCCACAGACGTTTGACGCGGCTACCGCCAGGAGAATCGCGCGGACGACATCATCAACATGCACCATGTTCGCCATCCCATTTCCGCCATTCACGAGCAGGATGTCGCCCCGCTTCATCATCTCCAGTAGCGCGCCGCTCCACCATCCGCCGGCGTGACCGTACACGTTGGCGGGCTGAAGGACCACGGTTTCGATTTTCGCCGCGCTGTCGGAGACGAGTTGCTCGATTGCGATCTTCGATCGGACATACGGATTGGTCGATTGACTTCGCGGCGAGGTTTCATCAATCGTTCCATCGGGCGGCACAATGTAGACGGAAATTGAACTGAGCTGCACGAAACGGCGAACACCCGCACCAATGGATTCACGCAACAACTCTTGCGTCGCTTCGAGATCGTGCCTCGCGCGCGTTCTCTCGTCGGGATGATCGGACTTCGCGCAATGAATGATCCCGTCGCAGCCACGAAGATTCGCGCGATAAGTCTCAGCCGAATCCAAATCCCCCAATACCGCCTCGCAGCGCTCCAGTGGCTGTGAACGGGTTCGCACGGTGCGCGACAAGCATCGCACCGCAGCATTAGCGGCCAGCAATGTCGGCACCAGGTGTCGGCCGACGTATCCGCTGGCGCCGGTGATGAAGAACGTTTTACCCGATAGGTCCTGCACCAGATGCCCCGTCGCCTTTGGCCCGCCATCAACCCGCAACAATTTCTTCGTACAGCTTGCGCACGCGTTGGCCGTACTGTTCGTAACCCAGATGCGACACGCTCCCCGGCGCGGCGGCGCTCATCCTTCTCAACAGATGACGATCATTCGCCAGCAACGACATCCGATCGGCCAGCGCGGACACGTCGCGGCTTTCGACGACAAACCCATTCACGCCGTCTTCGATCAGCTCCGCTGCCCCGGATTGTCGCGTCGCGATCACCGGCCGGCCACTGGCGAGCGCCTGCGGAATCACCAGGCCATAGCCATCTTCCAACGCCGAGTGCACCAGTACGCTCGCGGCGCCGTAGCTCTGCTCAACCGGCGCGCTCATCACATCCATGTGAGCCTGTCGCACCTGTGGCAGACGGGATTGAAATGACTCCAACATCTGCTTCGACCACCGATCACCGGTACCGCCGATCACCGTGATTAGCGAATTGGGCAACGCAGCCCGCTCGAACGCCTCCAGCGCGTAATGCACGCCCTTGCGCGGTTCCACCGACGAAACCACGAGCACGCGAAACGGATCCGGATCATCCTCCGCGATCGGCACGGGATAAAAATGATCCAAATCAATTCCGATCTGAACGACCGAAATCTTCCGCTCCGGCACGCCGCGCTCGAGAAATGTCTCGCGAGCGAAGCTCGAACAAACACGAACGCGATCGGCCATCTCGATTTCTCGTCGGCTCCGATCGAGCATGCGGCGGTGCATTCGCGTTGGCCCGCTGAAGCCGATGCGCGATTGCTCGTCGCGGACGATGCGTTCCATGTGCTCCGGGTGCGTGTTCAGACAGGTCAACACGCGTTTCGTTCGCTTGCCGGACACCGCTTCGAACGTCCGACAGCATTGACCGCACACGCCATCAAACAGATCAACATCCGGCACGACTCGCGCCGCGCGAGCATCGAAATCGACATCCGAGAGCAGATTCAGCCAATCACCCCGACCCCGCAACACCGGGATGCCCGAGACAAAATCGAACAGGCGGCGACGGTTTGTTCCTTCGAACTTCAGGTTGATGCACTGAGCGTGCTTCGCCTGCGCGGATCGACTGACAATGGCAGCCGTCTGATCGCCGGCATCGAGCGCGCGAACCATGCCGCGCAAAAATTCGCCTTGCCCGCCCTTGCCCATCCATGCGTTGGCGGCGAACGCGATCGACCGCGCGCTCATGATGGGCTCGCCGGCAGTCGGGTGCGAAATTCCTGAATGACATCATTTACAATCGCCGCTAAATCGCGTTTCGGTCGGTAGTCCAACAGCTTCTTCGCTCGATCCAGGCTCGGCACTCGGCGGCGCATGTCTTCGAAGCCTTCGCCGTACGCTTCGGTGTACGGGATGTGCTCGATCGCGCTCTTGCTGTTCGCCAGCTTGATGGTGAGTTTCGCCAGATCGTTAATCGATACTTCCGCGTCGCTGCCAAGGTTGATGACCTGCCCGAAGCAATCGGGCGATTCCAGCGCTCGGGCGAGCGCGTCGACAACATCCAGCACGTGCGCGAAGCAGCGAGTCTGCTCGCCGTCGCCGTGTACCGCGATCGGTTCGCCGCGCAGCGCGGCCTGCACGAATCGTGGGACGACCATCCCGTACTGCCCGGTTTGTCTCGGTCCGACCGTATTGAACAACCGCGTGATGACGACCGGCAGGCGCGTCTCGCGCCAGTGCGCCAGCGCGAGGAATTCATCCAGCGCTTTGGCGCAAGCGTACGCCCAGCGATGTTTGCTGGTGGCGCCAGTCAACACGTCGTCCTCTTCCCGAAACGGCACGGCCACGCCTTTACCGTACACTTCGGATGTGCTGGTCAGCAGCACGCGCTTGCGATATCGCGCGCAAAATCGCAGCACCACTTCCGTGCCGTTAAAAATCGTCTGAATCGTTTTGACCGGCTGCTCCATCACCAGCTTCACGCCCACCGCGCTGGCCAGGTGATACACGCGATCGGAATCGCGAATGAGCTCTTCGACCAGCGGCTCATTGAGCACCGAATCGATCAGCAGGCGAACGCGCTTGTCGTCTTGAAGATGCGCGACATTCGAATATCGCCCGGTCGACAGATCGTCCAAGATGGTGACATGACACCCGTCGGCCAACAGTCGCTCGGCCAGGTGCGACCCAATAAACCCGGCGCCGCCGGTGATGATGACTTTTTTCGCCAGTTCAGGCACGCGCGGATTCTCCGGTCGCCGTCGAGTGAATCGTATCACAATTTGGCCGGCCCTGTCGTTCGGCCAGCACCCTGTCGAACAGTGCGGTCAGCTCCTGCAAATGACTCCCGCGGCTAAACCGCTGCGCCATCTCGAACGCGCCCTTTTGCAACCGCGCGTACGTCGAAGAATCGCGCAAGCACGCGACGATCGCGCTGGCCAGCCCCGCCGCGGTTGGGGGTTCGCCGGGCGCGAGATATCCGTTCACGCCGTCAACCAGCCAACTGCCAACGCCGCCCACCGCAAACGCCGCCACCGGAATCCCCCGATGCCCCGCCTCCGGACCGACCAACCCAAACGGTTCCGGCCAAACACTTGGAACGACGACGAGATCGGTGCGCTCGAGAAACTCGCCAACGCGTTGTCGATCAACCCAGCCGGCAAATTCAAACTCGACTTGATTGTTCCGCGCTTGAACGCGGCTCGCCTGCGATTGCAGGCGCCGTCGCATCGGTCCGTCGCCGACGATGCTGACTTCCAGCCGCCGCCCCAGCACGCGCGCTGCAATCGGCGCGGCGTCGATCAGCAGATGAATGCCTTTGTTCCCGTCGACGCGCCCGGTGAAGGTGATCTGCAGCGGTCCGTCAGGAGTTATCCCGCGCGATGTCCGCCGCGCTGTTGCATCGTCGATCACCGGCAACGACGCGCCGTTCGGTCGCGGACGCAGCGTGGGTTGGTCCGGCGAGTAATAAACAAACCGATGAAGACGGCTCAGATCGATTCCGTGCTTCGCGTATTCGCTGTACATGTGAAACGAGTGCGTGACGATCGCGTCGCATCGTCGCAATGACCGCAAGCGGCGGCTTTGCTGCACATACATCCGCGCCATCGTGATCGGGTTCAGCCCGCCGCAGCGACGCGGGAAGTAGTATGCCAGACACGAAGGTCCGAACGGTTTCGAGCACGGCCGCAGGACCGGCGCGGCGAAGCGCTTCGATCCGGAAATGCAGGTTCCGTGATAGTTGTGCACGAAGAAGACGGAAGGCGCCAGCGCCAGCACGTCCGCTTCCAGCACCGGATCGTTCAACCCATGCCCGTAAACCAGATCCGGCCGCCAGTCGAGGACCCGCTGCAAAATCTGCGAGTGCGTGGCGCGCCGAAGTGAGAACAGTTCAATTGGCCGATCGCGCAACAGCGATTCCCGCCCCGCCTCGGCTTCCAACTCGCACACCATCGCCAGCTCATGCCCGCGCTCGATGAGCGCGGGAATGATATCGCTGAGGTAAGTCTCAACGCCGCCGATGCGCTGGGTGGTGAGGGTGGCGAGGAGGATCTTCATGCAGCCTCGTTGACGCACAACAGCAACAAATCCATGGGTGGGCCGAGACGGAGGTGTCGATCGGCATATGACAGCGTCCACAAAACTGGCCTAGGAATCCACGGAACAACACGCCACCACTTCATAATGAACCTGAAAAAGCCGAACATGCAATGTCGTGTCAGCAATACGCGCAGCCCCGCATCGCAAAGAAGGCTTCCCAGTTCAGAGGCGAGATATCCCTCGCGCACGTGTGCGGGGTCGAATGCTGCCGGAGGCGTCGGCACGGTGATCAATATATGTCCGCCGGGCGCAGTGACGCGCACGATTTCAGCAATCGCGCGACGATCATCCTCAATGTGCTCCAGAACCTCGGAGCAAATCACCAGATTTGCCCAGCCGGACTGCAGCGGGAGCGACGTGAGAGTTCCGGCCACGTGCATCTGCCGTTCGTCAAGCTTCCGTGGGTTTCGCACCGCGTACGCCGGATCCAACTCGATCACCGTACCGTTGCAAGTAAGCTTCAAGAGCAATGGCGAGTACAGCCCTTCACCTGAACCGGCATTCAATACCTGCAGTCGCGAGTGGCGTGAAAACGTGAGGCTATCCAGCATGTTGGCCACGATTGGAGCCTGAACGATCGCGCGCGCCTGATCCGGCCAACCGGTCCGAAAAGGGTTGAGCAAATGCCGCAAGATGCGACGAGACATGCTGCCTGCGCTACTTCCCATCCAACAGATTTGCGGCACTTGCCGCACCTTTCGTACTGTGGCTTTGCCTCAACTGCGAATCGGCAGCAACAGGCGCTCGAAGGGCGTCCGGGCTAGTGCTGGCCGCCCGGCAATAGCTCTGAAAGGTCTTCCGAGCCATCTCATGCACGGTGAACGTGGCTGCGCGTTGCTTGGCTAGCAAGGAAAGCGTGCGCCGACGGTTTGAATCACGCGCAAGTGCCAGCATGGCACTTGCGATCTCGTTTGCGTCTCCGGTTTCCACCAGCACACCACCGTCTCCAACGACTTCCGCCATCGCGGACGCATTACGGCCGATCACACAGGCACCGAACGCCATGGCCTCCAGAAGCGGATAGCCGAATCCCTCGTAGAGTGATGGGAACACGAAAAGGTCACATTTTTGGTAGTAGGAAGCGAGAGTCGCATCATCGACGTATCCCGTCTTGACCACGCAGTCTCGGATGCCCAGTGAATCAATCAATTTGTCGACTTCGCGCTCACGATCCACCGTGCACGCCGCTCGACCAAACAAAATCAACTTGAACTCAATCTCATTGCGGATCAGGCTCACAGCCCGAAGCAGTGTAGCTAAGTTCTTCCTCGGTTCGAGATTGTACGGGGACAGGATTCTGAACCACTGATCCATCGGTTTCGAAGGCAGATCTGAAGTTCTTACAGCAATGCTGGAGAACGAAGGACTAAGCCCATGCGGAACAACGTCGATTTTTGAATCGGGTATATTCCACCGCTCTCTCAGGTCATTTGCCGTGGACTCGGAAATCGCGATCAATCGTGTCGCTCGGTGCTTCGCTAGCCATTGCGTGATTCGATACGGCCTCGATTCAACCCTTGCCGCGTACTCGGGGAAGAGCTCCGGCATAAGATCGTGAACGGTGAAAACGAGCCGGCATCCATGGAGTGCAGGCACGAATCCGTGTAATGAGTGGAGCACGTCAACACGAAGCCGCCGCATTAATGGAAAGTACCGCACATGTTCGATCCAATATGCGCCGTGTCCGCTCATCTTCGGCAGACATGCGTACTGCCACCGCGTGTTCACTGGATCAAAAATGTGTTGCAACTCGGGAACCGGAAATGGTTTCGAGCCCACGACGACGAACTCTGCACCGCCAGCGCCCACGGCACCCAGCGCATGCAAGCCGTGAATCAAGTCAACGGCATAGCGAAAGAGACCGTGCTGCAGGGCATAGCCGTCGAGAGATGTGATGTCGAGCGCGACGCGCATGGTTGACTTGTCACCCTATGCAAGTGCCATAACGATGGATTGATCCAATCGCGCTTCAAGTCGGTAGTTCATCGACTTCAGAAATTGCACCAGCGGCGCGTCGGGTACGGCCTCGAACGGTATTTCGTTCAATTCGAAACAAAGAACTCTTGGCCGATATCGATTCCAGTTCAGACTCCGCAAGACGCGCTCATCCAATCCCTCCAAGTCGACCGACATCAGATCAATTGCGCCAAGCGACCAATGCTCGTCCAGGATTTCGTTTAGTCTTCGCGTCTGCACCTTGCTGCGACCGATGAAGCGAACGTTGGACAATTGACGGTATCGCTCGGCGCTCTCAGCCGACAGCGTCGTCAACGCGGCAGGGTCGAATTCGAACACGTCGACGGTTTCCCCGGAGGTATCCGATACCGCCGCCAAGACACTCACATCGTTTTGCCGAAGCGTCCGACACAATTCGATGGCTAACGGCCGCACATCAACATTCAGTCCGCGCCAGCCACATGAATAGAAGTGATACGTGTTCGACAACAGAATCGGGTGGTAAACCCCCAGATCCACGTATGTTCCATGCCTGCGATCCTTGAGCAGGTAGCGAAGGATCATGTCTTCGCCGCACTGTGAATGGGACAGGTTGAACGACGGATAACGGTTGGGCCGGCACCGCGCCCAAACCCGATAGCGAAGCAATTCCTTAGCCCGCATCCAAAATTTCATTTAGCAGCCGGTTGTTGTTTGCCTGCTTCGATCGCCGTACTGACGGTTGGCACGTTACCCTCCAGTTCGATAGCGAGATCGAAATCGGCGAACACTGTGCCCAACTTCGTGGACTCTGCTGACAATCCCCCACCGAATGGGGCCGCAACCACTTCAAAATCGCAAGCGCATTCCCACTCGTCAATCAATGCGCCCGCGCCGATTTGCAACGTGACGCTGTAACGACCAGGCTTCAGCCACGGGCTTCTAAAGACGTATTCCCCAGTGATCGCCGGCGCGTCTGGAACGGAAACTCCACGCATATTCGAATCAGTGTGAAAGACGATATTTCCATAGTCATCGCACAAATCAGCCACGATGAAGAAGCGAACCAATTCACCCGAGTGTCGAACAATCTCGAATCGCAGCACCTTCGCTTCGTCTGATCGAAAGCATTCGCGCGTGAACGACGCCGCGGAGAAGCGGTATTGTCCACTCCCGCGGCGTCTCCTTGCACCGTTTCGAAATGGATCGGGCTCACTGCGTTGCCGCAAAGTTGTGTATTCCTTCGCAGCCTGCTCGATGTCACCCCAATAGAGCAGTCCACCAGTGGCAAGGACACAACCGGTCTGGCAAAGGGACACCAGTGACTGCAGATTGTGGCTTACAAGCAAGACGGTTCGCCCATCGGTGCTCACTTCCTTCAGTTTGCCCAAGCACTTTTTCTGAAACTCCGCATCCCCCACCGCCAGCACTTCATCGACGACCAGAATTTCACTCCGCAAGTGCGCCGCCACTGCGAAGGCGAGTCGTACGTACATGCCGCTGCTGTAGCGCTTCACCGGCGTGTCGAGGAATTGTTCGACGCCGGAGAAGTCGACGATGGCGTCGAATTCCTTTTTGATCTCGGCCCGGCTCATGCCCAGGATAGCGCCGTTCAGGAAAATGTTTTCCCGGCCAGTCAGTTCCTGGTGGAAGCCGGTGCCGACTTCCAGCAGGCTGCCAACGCGGCCATACAGATCGATCTGGCCGGTGGTGGGTTCGGTGATGCGGCTGAGGATTTTCAGCAGCGTGGATTTGCCCGCGCCGTTGCGGCCGATGATGCCGACGACCTCGCCTTTCTTCACGTCGAACGAAACATCTTTCAATGCCCAGAACGTCTCGCTCGTGCCGCGTCGAAACGGCTGGCGAATGCGATCGACGATCGCTTCGCCCAGCGTCGTGTGCCTGGGCAGGTTGTGGCGGATCGTGTACGACTTGCCCACGCC
Source organism: Phycisphaerae bacterium (assembly GCA_014380825.1). The sequence goes on from JACMJD010000314.1 coordinate 18,801, forward strand.
GCGCACGGAGATGGCGATGTCGCTGGATGGGTCGCTAGATGACATCGGCGAATCTCCGCTCCATGCGACGGAACACCACCGCGCCGAAAAAACACACTGCGATCGACACGGCGAGCGAATACGCAACGTATTGCGCATCCGGCGGTGCGGTGCCGAGAATCGACCAGCGAAATCCTTCCAGCAAGCTGCTAAGCGGATTGAGCGCCAGCCACGGCCGAAGCGAGCCCGGCAACCGCGCGAGCGCATCGTTCAGCGAATAAGCGACGGGGCTGGCGTACATCAGCAATGGCAGCAGCACGGGCAAAATATACTGTACGTCGCGATAGCTCACCATCAACGCCGCGGCGATCAACCCGCACCCGATCGCCAGCAGCAGAATGATCGCGAGCCAGAACGGCAAAGTCAGGATGGCCGCGGTCGGCGCGATGCGATACGCGAACATCAGGCCGATCATCACGATCATGGCGACGGCGAAGTCGAGCAGTGTGGAGGCGAGCGTGCTGAGCGGCAGGATCAGTCGCGGGAAATAAACTTTCGAAACCAAATGGGAGCTGGCCACCATCGACGCGCCCGCTTTGCTGAACGTGTTGCTGAACGTCGCCCAGGCGAGCTGGCCGGCATAGGCGAAGACAAAATAGGGCAACCCGCCGCTGGGCAGCTGTGCGATCACGCCGAAGACAAGTGTGAAAATTCCCGCCGCCAGCAGCGGCTGAAAGATCACCCACGCGATGCCGAGCGCGGTTTGCTTGTACCGCAGCTTCACGTCCCGCGCCGCCAGGGCGAGCAGCAGATCGCGAAACTGCCACAGCTCGCGCAGCTCGAGGTTCGCCCAGCCTTTGCTGGGGCGGATCGTGGTGTGCGGAGTTGGCGAATTTGCGGTTTGCGTCATTTAGAGACAACCGGCGTTTGTGTTTCGGCGGGGCTTGATCGCAGGATGGTAGTCGATGGCACGGCACCGTTCGCCTCGATCAGCGCCATCATCTGTGCGGCCATATCATCCCACGTGTGCTCGCGCAGACGGGCGCCGAATAGCTCGGCCTCGGCGCGGAAGCGCTGACGGTTTGCGTGCCAGTGGCGCAGCCGGCGTTCGACTTCACGATCATCGGCTTGATCGTCGATCAGCAATTCCTGAAGCGAATCGGGATAACGCTCGGCGATGCCGGCGCTGCGGCTGACGAGAGCTGGTACGCCGCAGCAGAATGCTTCGTGCGTCACCAGCGAATAGCCTTCATATCGCGACGGCAGCACGTGAGCGTCGCAGCAGGCAAGCGTTTGCGCAAGATTCGGGACGAAGTCGATCAACTCGATGCGCGAATCGAGAGAATCGCGGCGTGCCCGCTCGCACCAGTGGGCTGCATCGGTGCCGCGGCCAATCACGAGCAGACGCGCGTTCCATGATGGATTGGCGCACAATCGCCGCCAGGCGCGATAGAGAACGTCGAACCCTTTGCGTCGGTCTCCCATCGCGCCGATGAATGCCACGTGCGGAACATCCGGCCAGCCAAACTGCGTCCGAAGTGAATGCCGCGCCGGTTCTTCGATTGGCCGAAAGATCGCGGGATCGACGCCGAGGTACACGACGTGAACTTTGTCCGCCGGGACGCGCAGCGACTGAACGATATCGTTGCGCGTGCGCTGGCAGGTTGTGATGACCAGCCTTGCCATCGGGACTCGGTCGCGTTCCTCGCGTCGCCAGGTTCGCTTGGCGAGCGCGTTCTTGAATCGACGGATGAGGTTGCCGCTGTCGTTGATCGGGTCGAGCGCGTGAACGTGGTGGACCCAGTTGATGTCGCCAAATCGACAGTTGCCGCCGTTGGTGATGACGCGCCCGCCGCGCGCAGCGATCTGGCGAGAGATCTGCTGCCCGACGCGATTCAGGAGCGGCAGCGCGAGCAGATACGAATCGAAAATCTTCTTGACCGGGTGAAAGCAAACGCCTGGCCGGGCAAGCAGGTCATCCGCCACTCGAAATGCGACAAGATGCACGTCGCGGCCGGCGCGCGCCAGGTAGTCCGCGAAGGCGTAGTTGGCACGATCCATGCCGCCGGTCTTGACGAAATCTCCGGTGACGATCGCGATGGGCGGCTGTGCAGATGTTTCACCAGGGCGAGCGTTCATGTGTTCATGCCGAGCAACGACCGAGGCCCGGACACCGGGTCCGGCTGAATCTCCCGAGGGGGAGCCAACTGCGTGCGCATCGCGCGCTGGCGCTCCGCGGCCGCGAACATGGCGGCGTTGAGCAGCCAGAAATCCAGACCGCTTTGTCCCATGAACAGGTTGCAGTTGAACGTCACCGCCAAGCAGCCGATGTTGTATGCGAACATCACGGCGCCCCACTGCCCCATCGTTCCATTCGTGCGATCACGTCCGATCTTCCACGCCTGCCACAACGCAATGCCGATCGCACCGACGTACGTGATAAGCAATGGTATTCCGCCGTCGTACGTCCAGGCGGTCCAATTCACTTCGGACCACAACGGCTCGGACTCCGGATCATCCTGCGTGCCGAAGTAGTAGTTCATCATGCCCCAGCGCCCAGGGCCCGCGCCGACCGGATATTTGGGGATGGCGTAGCGGATCGTATATTCCATGAAGAAACCGCGGTTGCTCATGTAGACCGTGGTCGGATCTTCTTCGACCAGCGTCATCAATCGCGATGTGACTGTCTCACCGCCGACAACGACCGCCGCGGTTCCGGCGACCGCGACCGCCGCGCCCAGCCAAAGCAAGACGCCCACCAGCCGCGAGAACTCGCCGCGCCGCGCCATCACGAACGCGAAGGCGATCACGCACACGCCGGTCATTACCAGCACCGATCGCACTTGTGACAGGAGGATGCAATACAAGCCCAAACCCCAAGCGATGATGACGGCCACCTTCAGCCAGATGTTGCGGGTGGAGAGAAACAGCGCCATGCCGAAGACGATCGAGACCAGTCCCGACATCGCGGCGCCGCCCGGCTGATCGCTCAAGCCCATTGGCCTGAACACCCTGGCCCCGTTCGCCAGCGAGATCTTCAGCCCTTCGCCGCCATCGTTGAAATTCTGCACGACGAGCGACAGGTTGGGCTGCAGCCATTGCCAGTCGGGTTGCAACGTCTGCCCCACCCCGACGAGCGCGCTGGCGACATTGAACGACCAGAAGACCAGGATGATTCGGCGCAAGAGCGTCTCGTCGATGCGAAGCTGGCACACCCAGATGACCGGCAGCGCGATGGCCGCGTACATGCCGAGGGTGGCGAGCGTGGCTTTGATCGTGTTTCGTTCCGGATGCAGGATCCCGAACGCGACGATGATGACCGCCATCAGCAACATCGTTGACGCCGGATGCAGGCGCAACTGGTGGCGACGACCGGTCAGAAACAACATCGCGATGCTGCCGGCAAATGGAAACGCCCGCAACGGAATTCGGATCGCATCCGCCGATGGTGAGAGCAAGGCGATCTGCGCGATGATCTCGCCGACGAGGAAGCCGAGGATGACGAGCGTGTCGCGCGACAGCGGCGTGCGTTGATGCTGCACCGCCTCCAACGGCAACTGCGAGTTTGTCGCGCTGATTGTCGTATTCATACTCGGACTCCATCCATCGTCGATCCAGCCTGCGCCTGCTGGGCGATCGCTTCGTACAGACGGCCAATCTGTTGTTTCGGGTCGCTGAGCGCGTTCGCCCTAGCAAATCCCGCTTTTCCCAGATCCCGTCGACGCGCGGCATCTGCAATCCATTCTGCAAGCGTCGCGCGTAATGCCTCGACATCGCCACGTGGAATGAGCGTGCCGCACGCGGGCGTTACGATCTCCGCAGGTCCGCCTTCGTCGACGGCGATGACCGGCAATCCGGCGTACATCGCCTCGATATACGTGATCCCGAACGGCTCGGGCGACGCGTTCGGCTGACAGTAAACGTCCGCGGCGGCGTAAAGCTCGTGCACGTTGGGCACCCATCCGAGGAACTTGAAGCGATCGCCGATCGCCAACTGACGCGCGCTTTCCTGGACCTCGTCGAAATAGCGCTGTTCGTGCCCGCGCTGGGGTCGTCCGGCCTGCCAGCAAACCCAATTCGGAACGTCACGTAGCTTTGCAAGGGCCGACAGCAAAAGTAAGTGACCCTTGTGCGGCTCCCACCGGCCAACCTGAACGATCACCACATCGTTTGGCGCGGCGCCGTGTTTCTCGCGTGTTCGCCGGCGACCATCGTCAACCGGGACCGGCGGAGCATCAACCGGGCAATAAACCGTGCGCGTCGCGACGCCGTCGAAAATCCGCCCGGCCTGCGATGCGGTGTAGCGACTGTTGCAAATCACCCGGTCCGGCCGGCATCGGGATGCCAACCGTTCCAGCCAGATAAGTGATGCTCCAGGCGGATCATGGACAAAGCAAATCACCGGGATTCGCGTCCGTCGAGCAACAGGCCCGAACACGGCATGCGGCCATGCGCCATGCGTCATGATCGCATCGATCTTTTGATGTCGAAGCACGCGAAGCAGTGCCCGTCGCGCGGCCAGCACGGTCCACGGACGGCTGAATCGCACCGCGCCCAGATCGTGTACGCTCACACCGGCGGCGGCGAGCTCATCCGCGAATTGCCGGCGAAAGCAAACGCCGAAATGGGGAGACATTTCCGGCGCTACGGCGCGGTTTTGCGCCAACGTCACGAGCATCCGCTCCACGCCGCCGTACAGGTTCCCCGCCACCAGGTGCAGCACTTGCATGGGCAAAATCCATCTGGCGCATTTGCTCGACCCAATCGCCTAAGCGCAAATAACTCGGCGGCAGGCTTTCGACGCGCCTCGACAGGACACGTTCATACACCGCCACACTGCGTTCGGCCATCGTGCGGTGGCTGAAGTCGTGGCGGGCGCGGGCGCGACAGGCATCGGACAGTCGATCGCGCAGGGCGGAATCGTTCGCCAATCGACACGCGGCGGCGGCGAGGGCTTCGGGGTCGTCCATCGCGACGGTCAATCCGGTTTCATCATGCTTGCTCACCCATGCCACGCCGCTGTCGGGGATGGCGGTGTTGATCACCGGGCAGCCGCTGGCCATCGCTTCGAGCTGGACGATTCCGAATGCTTCGGTGCGCGCGTTGCTCGGAAACCAGAACGCAGTCGCGGCGTGATAGTACGGGACGATTTTCTGATACGGCATGCCGCCCAGGAAGTGGACGCGATCCAGCACTTTCAATCGCCGCGCTTCGTCCACGAGATCAAGCAGTTCCGGACCGTCGCCCACCATCAACAACGTGCCGGGCACGTGCGGCAGCGCGCGGATCGCGTTCAGGAAACCCTTGTAATAAATCAGCCGGCCACAGCACAGCCAGATCGGGCCGTTGTAGCGCTGTCGGATGTTTGAGGCTTCAGCGAGCGTGCGCTGCGACGGTTCGAGATACGGTTGCAGATCGATTCCCATCGGCAGCACTTCGGTGCGGTCGCCATACGGGCGAAGGAAATCAGAACCGGCCGCATACGTTGGACTGGTCGGCAGGATCGCGGCGACTTGTCGATAGGCGTATCGCTCGATCGGACGAAAGAGCGTTCCGCGCACGCGCTGGCGAACGAGATCACTTTGATACGTCACGACGATCGGCCGGCGCGGGCGCGCGAGCAGGATCGCCAGGATCATGGTTGGATTCGGCACCTGTAGATGAATCACGTCCGCGTTCACGTACGCCAGGTGCTTGATCAGCAGCGGGCACAGGTCGATCTTGGCGATCGACGCCATCGGTCGAAAACGTGTGACGTGAACCGGGCCGTCCATCTCGCGGCGCGTCGGGCCGGGCTCGTGATTCATGCAGAAGACGCTGGCGCTCAATCCCAGCTCCGCCTGCGCCTGCGCCAACGTGCGCACGTGCGTTTCAATTCCACCGGCGGCGGGTGGATAGAACTTGCCGAGGTGACATACCCTCAGCGGACGATGGTTCGGCGCGTGAATCAATCCTGCCCTTGCGACTTGCGAGATGCGCGACAGTTCGACGTCGCTCAATGCATCGGACTTTTTAACCGGTTAACTCCATTACGCCACTCGCGGCGCAATGTTCCCACTTCTCTTTTGAACGAATTGACTGCCCATCAGAATAACACAGATTCAGCCCAATCAAACTGAATTCCGGCGTGTTCAGGGCTGGCTGGACTTGATCGATTGTGCCGGCCGATCGGGCGAAGCCTGACGCTTCTCCCGTTCAATCTCGGCATCCTGCGCGTACTGGATCGCCTGCGGATAATCGGACTTCAAATCGCTCGCGCGGCGGAATGACGCGATCGCCTCGCTGATCAGCAGCAACGCCGGCTCCCGAGGCTGCAACTGGCTGTGCTTCATCAGCACCACGCCGCGCGAGCAGATCGCCTCGGCGGATTTCGGATCCAGGATCGTCGCGCCTCCGTAGTAATCGGCGGCCTTCGAATAGAGCGTGCGCTTCTGCTCCGGATCGGTCAATCGATCCGCGAAGGTGCTGGTCATCGTGCCGAGATTGAACCACGCGCTGAAGTTATTCGGGTCGATCGACGTGATCGTCCGCATCTCATCCAGCGCTTCGTTGATCTGATCGAGACGATACAACAGCAGTGCCAGGTTCAGCCGCGCATTGACGAAACGCGGGTCGAGCTTGATCGCCTCGCGGTAACAGCGAATCGCCTCGGCTAATTCGTTCCGTTCCTCGTGCAGTTGTCCGAGATTGAGATACGTCGTCTTGTGCCCGGGCTGAATCGCAAGCGCCTGGTTGTATCGATCGATCGCGCCGCGCGAATCGCCCTGCCGCGCCAGGATCCGCGCCAACCCGAAGTGCGCATCCAGTTGATCCGGCGAACGGTGCAGCACCTGATAGAATTCACCTACTGCAAGGTCGGTTTGGTTGGTGGCATCGTACAAGCGCGCAAGGTTCATGTGCGTGTCGACGTTCTCCTCGTCGATATCCAGCGCCGTCTTGAAATGCGAGAACGCGGCGGCGGTGTTGTTGTGCTTCTCCATCGCGATGAGACCCAGCGCGTTGTGCGCGGGCACGAGTCGCGGATTGCGCACGAGCGTCGCCGTCCACAGTGATTCCAGATCCTGATAATCCCGCGCCCGAACCATGCTGGCCGACAGGAACAAGACGATAACGATCGCCGCGGCAGATGGCCCGACGAATATTGGTATGCGTTGTCGCGTGACGAGATCGCGAAGTCGCTGCGCCATGCTGGTGGCGATCGCAATCAGCGGCACCGCGCATGCGAGATAGAGCAGGTGATCGCCGACGTACGACTGCTGCATCCATTTGAAGTTCACGATGCCCGCGTACGGCAGCAGCAGAATTGTGTACAGCATCGTCGCCGCGAACGGACCGCGGCCGAACTTGCGACGAACCCCCCAGCGCAGCACTGCGCGGGCCGCTCGCAACTGTTCTGCCGTCATGTTCTCACCCCCAAACTGATCGGAAAGCGATAATATTCTATCGCTCACCTATTGATATGTTGAGCGGCAACCGATTAAATAAGCGTTATCCGATCAAACCGCAAGTTGCAAAGGGAGCCACGCCG
>JACMJD010000315.1 GCA_014380825.1 Phycisphaerae bacterium
ACTACTTCGGTCGGCGGCGGGGCGGGGGTCGGCGCCGGGGCGGGCTGTTCGGTCGTCGGCGGCGGAGTGTTCGCCACTTCCGGCTGCTGCGGTTGCGGTTGGGGTTCAGCCGCGGGCGCCGGCGGCGGGGTCATCCGCGCGAGCTTCCCGTTCACTTCGTTCAGGTAATCGCCGGGCGACTTCTGGAACCAGCCGGGCTTGAAGCCCGCATCGCGCAGGCGTTCAAACTTATCCCGCGCGTCTTCCAGGCGACCCGCCTTGTAATCTTCGACGGCCGAGGCGTAGATCGACTTCCAATCGTCGCCCGAACGTTTGACCGCGGCATCCGCCAGCACCATCTGCTCGCGCGCCTTGGCGCGCGTGCCGTCATCCGCATAGCGGTTGTCCGACGCGGCGCGATAGTGCTGCATTGCTTCGGCGGGCTGATTGTTGCGAAGCGCGTCTTCGCCTTTTTCAAACTCCGCGCGAGCGTTCTTGCGCTGCTGCGATGCGTTCTGCGCATTGGTCAGCGTGTCCGCCAGCAACTTCTGATCGCGCGGGCCAAGCATGCCGGCGTCGACCTGCTGAAGCGTCGCGACCGCTTCTTCGTACTGCTTCTTCTCATATTGGCGAACACCAGTCGCCAGGCGATCGGCGTTCGACATCTTCGGCTGCTGATCCGCATCCACTTCCGCCGCATCCGGTCGGGCAAAGCCCGTCGATGCCAGCGGCGAGGCGAACGGCAGCACGAGCGCCGCGCCCAGCGCGGCAATCATGAGGCTACGCCCCAGCGGTGTATGGGAATAGGAAGGCGACTCGGAACGAATAGGAGACTGCGGTAACGGGGAGAACACGAGTGTTCCTCCTGAAGGCTTGTCGTCCGGTCGCTCTCGCCCGTGACTGAATTTTCGCGCGCGACGCGATCGATCCAATCCGCGGCCGGGTAAAACTGGCGCTTCGACTTTCATCCATCGCTACGACGCACGACCGCTCGTTCGCTGCTCCGCCTTGGAGCCGATCAAACCGCACTCTACGAACTTGTGGTCATGGATGATTGTCGGGGCATGCGCAGAAGAAGCCGATGTCGATCCTTGGTGACTAAACTCTTCTCACTGCTGTTCGAGGGTTGCACTGCTGCGTGCACTTCCGTTCTCTCTCGCACTTCGATCACCACGGATCAAACGTTCCGCAGTAATCGGCCCGAAGTCTATCTGAGCGTCATAAGCGTTGCAAATAAAAATGGTTGTTTCAACGGTGCAGGCCGCTTGCGTGCTCGTCCGGATAAACACGCGACCGCCCGCGAGCAAAACAACCGCCGATCCTATTGGACCCAGACCACCAAAACCGTCGCATCCACCGAGCGCGATCTCCCTTGGGCGAGGGAGATTATCGGTCGGGCCACGCAACCAGCGCGGCCATCTTAACCACGCGCGGCGCGTGCCGTCCGCGCTAAAATTTGATAGTTCCTGGACGTTTGTCGGATGGCGATCGTCGGGAAGTGTTCGGGGTTACACTCGATGAGCGGTCGCCGCCAGCTTACCTGTCTTTACGGCGCGTCGCTCACGGCATACAAAGCGTCGTTCTGAACCTTGCATCGCTGAAAATTGTCGAGCAACCTGACGGCGTCCGCCTGGCGATCAAATCCGTCACCGGCGCCTCGCGCGATCGCATCGTCGGCGAGCTAGGCGGCGCTTTGAAGGTGGCCGTCAGCGCCGCCCCCGAGCGCGGCCAAGCCAACCGAGCGATTATCCAACTGCTGGCCAAATTCCTGGCGATCCGCGCAGCCCGTACCGCAACAAAAGGGGTTCCGCAATAAAAGGGGTCACGTAACCCCTCTTTCGAGTTTGCGAGTCGGTGCCCCTCGGGCTTTGTGCGATTGTCCTCCTCATGCCAAGGACATCAAAACAAGCTCGCCGTCGCAAGTGTTAGACGTTGCGACGGCGAGTTTATTTTACACTCGGTTGGACGCGAACTCTTACAGCACGCCAACCTGCGTATTGAACGCCAAATCGATCAGCGAGTAATCGTCGAAGTCGACGATGCCATTGCCGTCGACGTCGCCGTTGACCCAGTTGGTGCGGTTGTTGTTGAAGCCGGCATCGACGCGGCTGTAGTCGTCGAAGTCAACCAGGCCATTGAAGTCGGTGTCGCCGTAGTACGTGTACTTGATCAGCAATGATGTCGTGTCGAACGATTCGAAGGAGAACGTTGCGGCCGGGCCGTGGATCGCCTTGAACTCGGCGGATTCCAGCAGGCCCAGCGTGGTGTTTTTCGGGGTCGCATTCTTCGCGTTGGTGCTGGTCAGGCCGGTGCCGGTGAAGGGGCCGCCGTTGCGGGCGGAGAAGATGTACGACGCAATATCCGCCAGCGGCGACGGGCCGCCGGACGGGTAATCGATGATCATGTCGTTGTTGTTCAGATCGAGAATGCCGCCGTTCGTGATCGTCAGCGACTTGGCGAGCAGAACGATGTAGCCGGCGTCGGGGATGATCATCTTCCCGCCATCAAGGTTGATGCCCGCGACGTGCGATCGCGTGCCGTCGAGCTCGACGGTCGCGCCGGCGCTCACGTTGATGGTGAGGTTTTGCGAGTCGGCCAGCGGATCGAAATCGAAGTAGAACAGGCCCGGATTGGTAACGTTGAACGTGTCGTTGCCCGCGCCGCCGAGGAAGCGGAACAGCGCGAAGCCGGCCGGTATCGGGTTGCCGTTGATGAAGTCGACGGTAACCGTGTCGTTGCTGGCCGAGCCTTCAAGTTGAAGCTTCGCGAGCGTCGCGTAATCGGCGACGATGTCGGGTGAACCATCGGGCGCGGTGTCTTTGTAAATTTCCACATCGGTCGCCGCGCCGCTGCTGCGACGCACGTAATACGAATGCCCGCCGGTGCCGCCCGCGTAGACGAAGTTGTAACCCGGTGCGCTGGCCGTATTGCCGGCGGCATCGGTTGCTTGGGACGTCGCGGTGTAACTTCCATCGGACAGCTTACCGCCCGACAAACCGGGGAACGTGTAAATCGCCGTCTGCGTGCCGGCGTTGTAGCTCACCGCGATCGATCCGCTCGCGACGGGCGAGCCGCTTGTGTTATTCACGAGGCTCAACGACGCGCCCTGCAACTGCGTGATGCCCGCGCTCACATCTTCACCGAACACGAAAGTCACCGAATGCGCCGGCGTGAGATCGAAGTTCGCCGGCAGCGCCAAGCTCGGGCCGACGGTGTCGACGGTGATGTCGAGCGAGTTCGAATCCGCTGACTCCGGCAATCCGCCCGCTTCCTGCCGCGCGACGATCGTGCGCAAGCCATCCGCCATCGTGGCGCTTTCGTTTGTCGTGACCTGCGCCGTCCCGCCGTTGCCCGTGCCGGTGCCGATGAGCGTGCCGTCGGAATACACGCGAACGATCGAGCCGTTGATCGTGTTGGGCACGTCAAACACGAGCGATTTGCCGCTGCTGTTGTTGAGATTGGTCAGGCCGTCGGTGTTGGACGTTCCGGAATCCGAACCCGTCGTGAGCAGCGGCTTGCCGGTCTTGGCCGTGCTGACCGGCACGTTGATGACCGTGAAATCCTGGTTCGAGATATCGAAGAAGATGTTGCCGATCGCTTCGATCTTCAATCGCGCTTGCGTCGAACCGGTGGCGAACGGCACTTCGATGTCTTCGCTGCCGTCGTTCGCGGTCGAGTTCGCCAGCGCCACGGGATACGTGTTCCCGCCGTCCAGCGACAGGCTGATCTTCACGTTGGCGGTGTCGATGCCGTTCGCGGTGGTGCCGGCGACGTTCCACGTGATGGTTTTCGTTTGTCCGCCCGACCATGTGACTTGTGAGTTGGGCGAAGTCACGGCGAACGCGGCGCCGGTGTTGATGACCTGCAAGGTGACATCGGAACTTGCGACGCCGCCGCCGCCCGAGCGATTGTCGCGCGCGATCACGCGCCAACCGAAGTTCGCCCGTGCCACGGCCGGCAGTTTCTCGCCGGGCTGGAAGGTGTTGTTCAGCAGATTGCTCAGGCGCGGAACGGTGCGGCTGGGGCTGGTGCTGGGAATCATCGTGCGAATAATCGGGCTGCTGCCATTGTCCGGCGTGCTGAGCAGAATCGCCGGGCCCAGGTCGCGCTCCTGCCAGTCGTAGGTGAGCGGATCGCCGTTCGGATCGCTGCCGGTCGCGCTGAGGACGAACGGCGTGCCGGTCGGGATCTTGTATGACAGGCCCGCGTTTACCGTCGGCGCGCTGTTGCCGGTGGCGGTGGTTGTGCCGACTCCGGGAATCGAGTTTGTGACGAACGCGCGGATCGCGTCGATGCTGTCGAAGTGGAAATACGGATCGCTGTGCGCCTGCATGTCGTCGCCGGTGATGCCCGCGTAGCCCATGATTGTACTGCCGCTGCCCGGCTCAAACGCGTGCGACGGGCTGCGATTCGGATCGGCGGACGTGTTGAAGGTGTGTTCCGCGCCAAACTGGTGACCCATCTCGTGCGCGACGTAGTCGATGTAGAACCCGTCGCCGGTCGGGAACGGCAAGCCAGTCGTGCCGCCGCCCTTCAGCGCGGAATTACCGACGACCCCGAGAAACGCAACGCCGCCGGAACCCGTCGTAAACACGTGGCCGATGTCGTAGTTCGCGTTGCCGATCACGCTGTTGAGGTTGGGCGTGTTCTGATTGAGCGCCTGCCCGCTGTTGCTGTACGGGTCGGAAATTGGGTTGGTGTAAATGACCGAGCTGTTGTTGGCGACCAGCGTCATGCGAATGGCGAGCTCGGTTTCGTAGACGCCATTCACGCGATTCATCGCCGTGACCACCGCCGCTTGTCCGCCCGCGACCGTGCCGCCGCCCACGGCTTGGGTGTATTCGCCGTTTGCCGCAACCGCCGCGCGGAACGTGCGAAGCTGGCTGCCGTACGGTAGAGCGTCGAGACTGAATCCCCGCAATGTCGCGCCGCGAGTCGTACCAGTAGACTTGGCCGCCGCCGCGATCGCGCGATCGTCATCGAGCGTGTACACGCCCGCGGGTTTCGGCATGTCGCGCTTGTAATAGCTCGCGTACGTGCCCGCCGCATCGTTGAGGTGATACGGATCGATGTAGAACGCGCCCTTCGTCGACAGCACCTGCGCGTGGAATCCAAGCTGCGTGGTGTCGAATCGGATCGTGGCCGTTGGATCGTCAATGCCTTGGCCGCGATATGTTTTGATGTCCGGGAACTTCTTCGCCAGGCCGGGTTCGACAATGGGCGCTTCGACGACGTTGAATCGCCCGAACGTCCCGTCGGGCATCGGCAGCGCGAACGTCAGCGGCGTGCGAGCGGCCACGGTGAATTCCATCGGTGCCCGCGCGAGCGTCTGCTTGATCGTGGCGAAGTCGAGCGTGAACGCGGTGAACTTCGTCGCCGAGATGTTGGTCGCCGCGCCGTTCTTCGCCGCCAGCGACGTGGCATCTTTATATGCGGTCGCAAAGGCCGCGGTCAGCGAGGTCGCCGTCTTCTTCGGGAGCCGGGTCAGATCGACCAGATCAATCACGGTCGCCTTGGCCGCGCTGAGAAACAGCCGCCCCTCCAGCGGTTCGATGGCCGTGCGAAGAATCTGATCCCGATGCGAAAATCGACTTGATTGCATGTTTCTGCTCCGCTTCCCGAATGAACGAACGTGCGCAATTCAGCTAAACCGACAAAAGTGCGCGCTGCCGCCCGCGACCAATTCTACCACAGTCCGGCTGACGGAATTCGCCAGCGTGCATCCCGCGCGACCCAGTTTTGCACCCAAAAACAAGCCCTGCGACGGCGTAGCCCTCGCCACCAGCACGGACCGCAGGTGACCTGCGGGCGTTACAGTCTAACTACCTTTACGCACGATCGGAAGAAAAGGTTTTGTAATGGATCGATAAGGTCATCGGACTCGCGGGACGATCCACCCGCTTCGCGTAACGGCGACGCTGATCCCGCGTTCTTTTCAGTCGAGTACGCGTCGCGTGAGCGCCGTCGGCATGCGAAAATCACAGCTCCGCGCCTTGCGTGTTGAATGCTTGATCGATCAGCGAATAGTCATCGAAATCCACGACACCGTTCCCGTCGAAATCACCATTCAACCAACGGGTGCGGTTGTTGTTGAAGCCGCCGTCGGCTCGGGAGTAGTCGTCGAAGTCGATGGTGCCGTTGTAGTCGGTGTCGCCGTTGTAGGTGTATTTGACCAGGACGGCCGAGCTGGTGAGCGGTTCGCCGGAGAAGCTGGCACCTTCGCCGTAGAGGGATTCGTAGTCGTCGGAGGACATCGCGCCGAAGGTCGTGTTGTGCAACGCGTTGTCCCGGGCGGCCGTGCTGGTGAGACCGGTGCCGGTCCAGGTTCCGCCAAGGCGGGCGGCGTTGATCAGGTTCTGCACGGCGGGCAGGGCGGAATCGTCGAAGACGATCAGGTCGTTGTCGTTCAGGTCGAGCGTCGCGGTGTTGTCGAGCGACAATTCATCAAGGACCAGTCGGCGCGAGCTGCCCGCGGCAACGGTCGCGCGCGCGTTACTTTGAATGTTCAGCGCCGCCAAGTGCGTGGTGATGCCGGAGAACGTCGCGACCGCGCCGTTTTGCAACGTGAGTGTCAGGTGCGGCGTAGCGATTGCTGGATCGGTCGCGAAATCCCAGGAAACCGGATTGCGCAGACGCAGCGTTTCATTCTCCGTCCCGAGACGATAACCGAAGCCATTCGCGCCGGCGGGACGCATTTCGCCGCCGGCGAAATCCAGCGTCAGCGAATCGTCGCCCGCCATGCCGTCGAAGCTCAGGTTCGATAGTGAAGTGAAGACGGCGGAATAGGTGGGCGAATCGTTTAGCGGATCGGCGTTCACCCAAATCAGCACGCTGGCGTTGCCCTGCACGGCGAAGAACGTGTCGTTGCCCGCCGTGCCGGGCGCGTAAACGAAGTTGTACGCGAAGCCGCCGGCGAGATTGTTGTTCGACAGATCCTGCACGCCCGCGGAGTTGATGCTGGCAGAGTAGCTCCCGCCGGGCAGGGGACCGCCGTTGTACGAGAACGTCGCCGTGCGCGTCGCCGCGTCATAGCCGGCCAATGTGATGCTGCTCGATGGAAGGGTCGAGCTGGTCGTATTGTTCGTCAGGATCAGATCGGTGTTGTCGACGTTCTGCACCGGCTCGCTGAATGTGAACTTGATCGTCTGCGGCGAGGCATCAAACGTAAACCCGGCGCTCTGGACGTTCGGCGCGACGGTGTCGATCGGAACCATCGCTACGTTCAGCCGCTGCGTGAGCGTCGGATCGTTCGTGTTCCCGGTGATTTGCACGCCGCTGATCGTTTGCGTCTGGAAGCCGGCGGCCTCGAACTTGATTGTGTACGTGCCGGGCAGAAGCTGGCGGTGATAATCGCCGACATCTGGATCGGTGAACACCGGCTTGGTGGCCGGGTGATTCGGATCCGGCACGGGCGACGGTGCGGGCGCGATCACGGTCACCTTGGAGAACAGCGGCGCGCCGGTGTTCGCATTCGTCACCAGTCCGCGCACGCCCCAATTGCCCGCTTCCATGAACTGAAGCATCGACTCTTTGTTGTTGTTCCACAGCGTCGGCAGATTGGTGGCCGACGGATATTTCGTGAAGCCCAGCTCGATCGTGAACTGGTTGTTGCCGGTATAGATGTTCGCCCAATCCTGCTCGCCGCCGGAGATCGGATACCAGTTGTCGCCGTTGGTCGTTCCGTGCACGAACGGGAACGAGTTGTTGTTGTACATCGGCGTGTTGGGCGTCGAATAGACGAGCGCCATCGCCTTGAATAACGCATCGTTCGGATCGACGGCGTAGTTCTCGTTGGCGCTGCCGTCGGTGTCCCACGGATAGTTCACGACCAGATCCCCGCCATGGAAATTCGCCGAGGCGACGAAGTTGTGCGCCTTCATGAAATTCATCATTGCGACCGTCTCGGGCTGAAGCAGCGCCGTCTGCGGCGCCGGACCGTCGTAGACGTTTCCGTATGCGCCGAAATAGCGCGTGTTGTTCGAGAAGCTGCGCGTGGTCCACTCGGGGAAGTTGCGGTTCAGGTCCACGCCGTTCGCATTGTATCGCCACGCGCCGGAGCTTCCGCCACCGTTGCGCATGTAGCCGTCCCAGTTCATGTTCAGCACGAACCACATGTCCATGTTGTTGACGAGGTTCGTGTAGCGCGAATTCGTGCCGTAGCCGGTGAGCAGATCGTTGATCAGGTAGAAGCTGTTCTCCATACCGACCGGTTCATCGCCGTGGATCGCGCCTTGATAGAAGAACTCCGGCTCGTCTTCGTCGGTGCCGACGTTGTCGGATATCTCCAGCGCCCAGATGTCGCGGTTCTGCACGGTCTTGCCGATGCTGATCAGCCGGGCAAGCGTCGGATAACTTGCGACGAAGCTTTGCAGATCGGTGGTCGCGTTCGTGTACGTATGCCACTGGCCCAGTGTGACGTTCAAGCCGCCGGTCTTGACGGGCGTGGCCGTGGGGCGCGGTGTGAGGCTCGCCGCCAGCAGCGTGCGCGATTCGAGCATTTCACTGACGGCGGCGGAAACGGATCGACGCCGAGACGACAACGGGCGCAGCGATTTTGAACGCATCGGATGTGTTCCTCTCCCAGCTGCCAAACATATGTCAACGCATCACGCGCGGAACGAGCCTCCGCGTGGCGGCGGGCAATAATACCACGATCGCCTGAAGATTTGCGCAGCTTGTTCCAGCAAATCAGACGAATGACGGGAACGAAATGTTCGACGCGAATTCCCGTCGACGGCGTGAGGGACGTTACTTGCCGTGGCGCGCGCGGGACATCCGGCGCTGATGGTTAAAGGCCTGGTCGATCAGCGAGTAATCGTCGAAATCGACGATGCCGTTGTAGTCGAAGTCGCCGTTGCTGAAGCCGGTGCGGTTGTTGTTGAAGCCGTTGTCGATGTGCGAATAATCGTCGAAATCGATGATGCCGTTGCCGTCGGCGTCGCCGCGGAAGACGCGGAAGTTCAGCACGACCGGGGCACCAAGCACATTACCCGCCCGATCGCGTGTGCTGCCGGCGGGCAGCGTCGCGCGGTAGAAGCCATCGGGAAGCAGACTGGTGGCGCGCCACGTCGCCGCAGTCGGGGCACAGCCGGCGGGGGGCGCGCCCCCACCCCTAGGCAGCGGGGACTTGAGGGTAGCCAGCGTGGTGTTAA
>JACMJD010000316.1 GCA_014380825.1 Phycisphaerae bacterium
CTCGAAGTTGTTGTTGGCGACGTAGAACTTGTAGCCGACGCCGAACTCAGACGTGCCCACCGGCCTGGCGGTCGACCCTTGCACCGTCACGCCAACCAGTTCCGCTGGGAACAACTCGCGAAGGTAGATAGGAAGTGTGGTCGACAGCGTCAGGTTGGGATAGTGGTTCTGCCACCAATACTGCGGCGAGAGCTGCTTGCCGAAGCGGACGCTCAAGAACCGGTTGTGATTGTATTCCATCCACGCGTTCTCAACGGCCACTTGCCCTTCGCCGCTGAGGTCACCTTCACCGATCTCCTCGCCTTCCGCCTGCTCTTCGTGTTCCTCGAGCTCCCCAGCGATTTCGGGGTGGTGCGGCACGTTCTGCAGCTCGAGCTCCATGAGGAAGTTGAACTTGCCGAGCTGCTTCGACATGAGCACGCCGAGATGGTGCTGCTGAAAAGCTATCGGCTCTTCCGAGCCGTCAGCCGAGAACCTGAAGTTGTAGTAACCGTTCAGGTTCACCTTGCTGTTGACGGTCTCGCGCAGCGAGCTGACCGAATCTTCCTGCGCTTTGATGTCGTCCTGCAGTTCCTGAATGCTGGCCGCCGAGGGCGGCGGCGTCTTCTCGAGGACTTCCATTCGTGTCAACAGCTGCGCGATGACGACTTGCTGCTTGGCGATCTCGGCCCTCAGGACGGCGATCTCGTTCTGCTGCGCAGAGACGGGACGGATGTTGGCCACTAACAGCATGGCCGCCAGTATCAGGGCGCTGCGTTTCATCGATGCTCCTTCACACAGTTGCACGGCGGTTCACAGAGACACACTACCGCTGCTACCGGTTATCGGCCCGAAGGACCTATTTGAGTACAACTCTGGGGAGAGCTGAGGGCTGAGGGGAGGGATGAGGGCGCTATCCCCATCCCCCGAAGCGCTAGTTATCGTTCTTGCGCGGTCTGTCTTCGCACGCCTCGAACGTCAGCACCTTCAGCTTGCTGGGCACCAACTTCGGAACCAAGGTGCACAGGTTCTCTTTCTTTGTGCGCGGGTCGAGCAAGCCGGTCCTGACGAACTGCGTCACATCGCGAATCTCGGACTCCGACAAATCGATCCCGCCGTTCCTGAACAACGGATGAAGCAACGCCTCGTCAATCCGCGGACCAACGCGACCGGTCAGATCCGGGTCGATGCCAGCCCTGGCCGCGTTGTAGTGCTGCGTCGGATTCAGATGGAAGCGAATTGCGTCTTCCAGCCTGGCGAAGGCGCCGTTGTGAAAGAACGCGGGCGAGAGCGCGATGTTCCGGAGCGGCGCAGAGCGGAACTTGTATTTGTCCGCGGGATCGCCCGAGATCTGCATCGCGCCGAAGTCCTCGTTCTCGCCAGGACCGTCGTAGATCATGTTGCTCGTCGCGGCGCCGAATTTCGGCGCGAGCTGCGGAATGCCGGCGACGTGATTCTCAAAGTCGCTGAACATCTCGTTCGATTTGCCTTTCGTCGCGTGGCACGTGATGCACTTGCCTTCGCCGAAGAATACGAGCGCACCGCGCTTCTCGGCATCGCTCATCGCGTTCCGGTATCCCCGCGCGTACCAGTCGATCGGCGCCGTCGCGAATGTCAGCGTGAACTCGAACTCGGCAATCGCTCTCGCGAACATGTCGAAGTTGATCGGCACGCCGCGCTTCACTTCGGGAAACACTCTTCCGAACACCAGGCGGTAGCCCGGCTCCGCGTTGAGCAGTGCGATCGCGTCCATGCGAATTGGATGATTTCGGAATCCCGATCCGTCGGCCAGCGGCACCTTCACTCCCTTGCCGTTGTCGAACACCTTGAAGCGCGGGCTGAGATCGGTGCCCGCTGTGCCGGTGAAGCCTGCCACCTCGACCAGCTCGGTCGGCGGAATGAACGCCTGAGCCTGAAGGAGATGGTCCTGATAGCTCAGCACCATATCTTCGGGTGATGGGAATGTGAACCCAAACATGTTGCTGAACGGATCGCCGAGCTTTTTGCCTGGTGCTGAATTGGCGAAGAAGCGGCCGTTCCACATGAGCTTCGGATAGAACGCCGTGTTGATCACGAGCGGCGAGCGGCGCTGATTGCGCGGACCTTTGCGATTCGGACCGACGATCCCGTTGTTGTCGACGCCGATCGCAATCGACTGCGTGTCGCCGAACCCGTTGGTCGGCGAATGGCAGCCGGCGCATGTGTTATCGCGGTGAAGTGAGTGGACGTTGTCAAACCAGAGCAACCGCCCGAGGTTCGCAAGGTCATACTCGATGCGCCGGCCAAGACGATCCGGCAGCGTCAATTCGACGCGACCGGTGAAATCGTGCTCACGAAGCACGCGCGCCAACCGCGTATCGAGGCTCGCGCCTCGCTCGTCGTTGTCGGCATCACGAGCCGCGAGCGCCAGCGAGGACGCAAACATCATCGCTGCAGCAATCAGTAACGTTCCGGCTCGCATGTCGTCGGTCTCCTGCCCTCCGTCGATAGACAATGGGCGCACCCTGACCGGGACTCCGGCGAGGTTGAGCGACTACGAAGCAAACCACGCACCGTCGCTGGCACCTCAGCTGTACGCAGATAAGTTGTTTTTATTCAATTGGTTACAATCAGGAACCACGAACAGTTCAAAAGCGGACGCGTGGTGTCTGGCACACACGCGACGTGAGGAAACTCGTTATAGGGTTTCCTTACAAGCACTTAGCCGCATTGCGTTTCAGCACACAGCACCTGCTGAAGCCGAAGACAATACGAGCGACCGGCGATGTCCCTTGTTTTCAGTTAGTTCTTCGGCAGCGCAAAGCAGGAACTTTAGAGGTCCGTACTGGAATGGCACAGCGTGCGACGAATACGAGGTTACCGCCGGCGGATGAGGGCCTCTCGAACCTCGGCCATCAGCGGGCCCAGGTCCGACGATTTCTTCACGAATGCGTCGGGTTGCGGGTCGCGCACGATGTGGTCGGGATCGTGAGGATCTCCAGACGTGAGCATGATGACGGGCACCGCTTCGGTCGCCGGATCGGCGCGAATCGCATGGAGCAAAGCAAACCCGTCCATGCCAGGCATGATGCTGTCGGTGATGATCA
>JACMJD010000317.1 GCA_014380825.1 Phycisphaerae bacterium
GGGACCGAACTCAAAGTCATTCACGACTATTTCGAAGCGTCGGCCCAGGACGCTGGGATCGCGCTGACCGTTCAATGCCCCAGCGACCCCACGCTGCGTGCCGACCGGACGTTGTTTCAACGCGCCGTCAGCAACCTCGTGTCCAATGCGCTTTCACATACCCGCCGCGGCGGCGCCGTAGAGATCCTCGTGACGGCGCTGGATGAGCAGATTACGGTCGAGGTGCGAGACAACGGTGAAGGCATGTCGGTAGCCTCGCAGGGGCGCGTGTTCGATCGCTTCTACCGGGTAAACGCGGCGCGGACGGCCTCCAGTGGGCGGATCGGGCTGGGGCTATCCATCACCAAGAGCATCGTCGAGCTGCACGGCGGTTCGATTTTCCTGCGCAGCGCCGAAGGCGAGGGCGCCTCTGTGACACTCGTGTTTCCGCGCTAAGCACGGCCTCCAATCTAACGAGTTTCGTTATCGCCGCGTCATAGCCGCGTAATGTTCACGTCACGGCGGCGTAATGCGTCCCCGTTTATGTTCCACGCTGACCCGATGGCGCACGGCGAACATGTCGCCGGCGCATCGTGTCTAGGGGTGGAGATGCCTTCGTCACTGAGCAGCGGCCGTGCTCGTCGATCCGATCGAGCCAGACGCGCGTCAGAGACTTCTTCACTGAAGTGGTTTGCGCTGCTTGCAGCAGCGTTCATCAGTGCGTCGATTTGGGTGGTGATACTCATCGCACTCGGCGTCTGATTGATGTGAACAACGATGCGTGTGCGCGATGCGCAGCGCATGCGCTTGAGCGCGCATTATGCCCAACAATGCAAGGTGTACGTATTTGTACAAGACGTGTGTGATTACGCACACACAATGAACGAAACGTCACGCCCAGTTAGTGAATCGAATTGCCGCCAAGTTAATTCAGGACGCTTCGTGACCCATCCGTATCCACGCGTAAGCGCGTTAGGGGGACGACAATGGTCACGTATATCCGCAGCGATCTCGAGTTCATTCTCGCGCAAATCAAAATCGCGGAGTCGCACTCGGCGTACATCGCCAACCCGAATGATCTGAACGCGCATCCGCTCTACGGCGTTGGCGCCGCGGGCCAAGCGGGCTCGGTGCCCGCGTATAACATCGCGTGGGGTCTGCGCACGGTTGACGGCCGCAACAACCACCTGCTGCCTGGGCAAGAGAATTGGGGCGCGTCCGACACGCCGTTCAACGAGCTCGTGCCGTCGGTTTATCGCACGATCATGGTCGACCCCGATGGTCCGGGTCCGGCCCCGATGATCCCAGTGCAGTATCAGCCTGGCGTAGATAACGACGGCGGAGGCACGGCCGGCCCGGGCGATGTGTTCGACCCATATGTCCGTCAGATTTCGAATTTGCTCGTCGATCAGACACTGAACAACCCCGCCGCAATCTTGGTCGCGCTCGATCGCGCCGGCTTTGCAGGCGATGCGCTCGCGAAGATGGCCGAGATCACCGCGGCCGTCACGCCGTTGCAGCCGCTGTTCAACGCTCTGGCAGCGGCGGAGCGTACCTACGCCAACGCGTTGGCCGCGGCGAACGCTAGCCCGAACAACGCCGCGTTGCAGGAAGCCGCAGCCCAAGCGCTCGCCGCTGTGACGGTCGCGCAATCCAACCTCGACGCCGACCCCGGCACGCCAGTGCTGCTTGCACTTCTGGCCGACAACGGCATCGAATTGGATGGCGCCAACATCCACCTCGGCAACATTGCGCCGGATGAAGGGCTCTCCGCACCGTTCAACTCATGGTTCACGCTGTTCGGCCAGTTCTTCGATCACGGCCTCGACCTCGTGAATAAAGGCGGCAGCGGCACCGTGTTCATTCCGCTTTTGCCGGACGATCCGCTATTCGATCCCAACAGCGACACCAACTTCATGGTGCTCACGCGCGCCACCGAAACCAACGGCACGACGCAGAACACCACTACCGCCTACGTCGATCAAAACCAGACCTACACCTCGCACCCGGCGCACCAAGTCTTCCTGCGTCAGTACGTGCTGAACGCAAACGGCGACCCGGTCGCCACTGGCAAGCTTATCGAGGGCGCCAATGGCGGCATGGCAAATTGGGCTGAGCTGAAAGAGCAAGCCCGCGTCATGCTCGGCATCCAGCTCACCGACCAAGACGTCGGCAAGGTGCCTCTGCTGCGCACCGACCCGTATGGCAACTTCATCCCCGGCGCGAACGGCCTCCCGCAAATCATCTTCGGCGTTGGCGCCGACGGCGTCCCGAACACCGCTGATGACGTGGTCCAGGAGGGCAATCCAGCTGCGAACGGCGGCTTGGGCGTCTCGCTCGTTGGCGCGATCCGCACCAACATGGCCTTTCTGGCCGATATCGCCCACACTGCGGTGCCGAATGGTCTCGCCGATGGCGATATCGAAATCGGCCTCGACAATCTGGATGGTCCCCAAGACGGCGTCTATGACAACGAATTGCTCGACGCGCACTTCATCGCCGGCGACGGCCGCGCCAACGAGAACATCGGCCTCACCGCGGTCCACCACGTGTTCCACTCCGAGCACAATCGTCTCGTCGAGCACACCAAGGCGACGGTGCTGGCGAGCAACGACGTCGCGTTCATCAACGAGTGGCTTGAAGTCGATGTCGCGGCACTCCCGGCCGACTTGAACACGCTTGTCTGGGATGGCGAACGCCTGTTCCAAGCCGCGAAGTTCGGCACCGAGATGCAGTACCAACACCTTGTGTTCGAAGAATTCGCCCGCAAGGTCCAGCCGAACATCAACGTCTTCCTCGTGCCCGACGGTTTCGACACCACCATAGATCCCAGCATCGTCGCCGAGTTCGCGCACGTCGTGTACCGCTTCGGCCACTCGATGTTGACCGAGACGATCGACAGCTTCAGCCCGACCTTCCAAGACCAGTCGATCAGCCTGATCCAAGGCTTCCTCAACCCGACCGCTTTCAATGGCATCAACGGTGTGATCGACGATGGCATCGCCGCCGGCGCCATCATTCGCGGCATGACCCGTCAGGCCGGCAACGAGATCGACGAATTCGTCACCAGCGCCCTGCGCAACAACCTGCTGGGCCTGCCGCTCGACCTCGCGACGATCAACCTCGCGCGCGGACGTGATACCGGCGTACCAACCCTCAACGCAGCGCGCACCTCGTTCTACGCGGCGACCAATCAGGACATCCTGCTGAAGCCGTATGAGAGCTGGGTCGATTTTGCGTCGAACCTGAAGAACGAGTCCTCGATCATCAACTTCATCGCCGCCTACGGCACGCACAGCCTGATCACGTCGCAATCGACGACCGTCGGCAAGCGTGACGCGGCCTTGTCGCTGATCACAGGACAAGCGTTTGGCAGCATCGTCATCACTGACCAAGTTGCGTTCGATTTGGACCGTGCCGACTTCCTCAACGCTGCTGGCATCTATGCCGGCGGCACGCTGGGCGGTCTGAACAACGTCGATCTCTGGATCGGCGGCCTCGCAGAACGCGCCATGCCGTTCGGCGGCATGTTGGGCTCGACCTTCAACTTCGTGTTCGAAGTGCAGATGGAGAAGCTTCAGAACGGCGACCGCTTCTACTATTTGCAGCGCCTCGACGGTCTGCATCTGTTCGGCGAAATGGAGAACAACTCCTTCGCCGCGCTGATCATGCGCAATACCAATGCGACCCATCTGCCGTCGGATGTGTTCTCGTCGCCGGGCCTGATCCTCGAAGTCGACCCGAGCCGTCAGTTCAACGATCTGGATGGCGATGGCACCCTGGAAGGCGGCGACCC
>JACMJD010000318.1 GCA_014380825.1 Phycisphaerae bacterium
ATGAGCGGCGCTTCGCCGCGCGCGTGCTGAGCGACGTCGTAGGCGACAGCGACGGCAGCCAGCGCGCAGGATGAGCGGCGCTTCGCCGCGCGCGTGCTGAGCGACGTCGTAGGCGACAGCGACGGCAGCCGTTTTTACTGGGCGCTGGTCGACCCCGCGATCGCGGAAGACGCCGACTTCAGCTTCTATCCGCACGATGCTTGCGGCAGTTTTTACATCGCGCTGACGTGCGATCCGACCCGTGCCGGCAAAGCCCTCGACATCGCGCTTGCCGAGCTGGAGAAGGTGAAGACGGATCTCAAGGACGATGAAGTTGAGCGCGCGAAAAACAAAATCGCCAGCAGCATCGTGCTTTCCGGCGAAATCCCCATCGGCCGAATGCGCTCGATCGGCAGTCAGTGGATCTACAACCGCGAGTACAGGTCGCTCGAAGACGACATGGCGACGCTGATGAAGGTGACGCCGGACTCGCTGCGAAAACTGATGCGAGATTTCCCGTTCGATCCGATGACGATCGTGAGCTTGGGGCCGGGAAAGTGATTCTCCTCACCCGGTGTACGGGGTGAGGCGAGATGCGCATGCCCGACGCACCCATTCTCAATTACTCGCCTACGCAGCCGTCGACCGCATCGCGCATCGCAATGACGACTGCCCTGGGCGCAATCATCGTCGCCACGGCGGGGCTTGGCGCGTTCGTCGGTTACGTCACCACTCCGCGCCGTTACCTCAGCGCCGTCGCGATCCACTACGGCCGGACCCAGGTTTATCCCGGTGAGTTTGGCAGCGATACGTTCATGTCCGCAGCGCCGGATCTGGCGGCAAAGGAGTTCACCGATCAGGTCAGAGAGGATCTCGTCCATTCCAAGATGCCCAGCTCGGCAGTGTCCGCCTTGGTCGATGCGGTCGAGCTAACCGATGAACGCAATGGGATGATAATCGTTCGTTTGACGAGCAATGACCCAAAGCAAGGTGATCTCGTCGTCGAAAGCTTCGCGCAGAACGCGGAGTGGCGTGGGTTTGGGTTTGCGACAACCGGCGCGCGTCGAGCAACGCGCTTACCGACAAAACCCGCCCGTGCAATCGCCGGCGGATGCATCGGCTTGGCAACGGGAATCGTTGTGCTGCGCTGCTGGCGTCGCGGGCAAGGTGCATATCATCGTGAGATCTTTTCTTCCAAACATCGCGTCAGGATTTGTGTCAAAGATTGAGAAGTTAACTGCATTGCTGTTGGTGAAGAAGTTAGAAAGCGTTCAAATTCTGACGTGAGGCGCCTCATGATCGATCCCCTCGAAAACCGAATCCTGTTCACTACCTCCTTCGACGCGGGCGTGCTGTCAATTCTCGGCACGGGTGGCGCGGATCAGATCAGCGTGCGCGTTGTCGATCGTCGATTGGCCGTTGAGGTCAACGGCGCGGTCGAGCGGTTTACGCTCGGTAGCGTGATGCAGATGGTGATCAACGGCTTGGCCGGCAGTGACCGCATTGACTTCAGCACAGTCACCATCCCGACTTTCGCGCGCGGTGGCGGCGGGAACGATGCGATCTTCGCCGGCGCGGGTGGCGATCGGTTGCTCGGTGACGGCGGCAACGACCAGCTTTACGGCGGCGCGGGTGACGATCGGCTCGACGGTGGATCCGGCGCCGATTTTCTCAGCGGCGGCGACGGACGCGACAGCGTCAACTACAACACGCGCACGGCTAACCTCTCGCTCACGATCGCGCGCGGTGGGTACGACGACGGTGAGGCGAACGAGCGTGACAACATTCGCGCCGATGTCGAAGGCATCGCCTCAGGCAGCGGCAACGACATGATCGTCGGCTGGAAATTCGCCGACGTGATTCTCGGTGGCGCGGGCGACGATAGCATTCGCGGCGACGACGGGCCCGACACGATCAACGGCGACGATGGCGACGACGTCATCGAAGGCAACGGCAACAACGATCGCCTGAGCGGCGGCAATGGCGACGATTACCTGGACGCCGGCGACGGTCGTAATTTGCTGTACGGAAACGCCGGTGATGACCGGTTTGATGCGTCGAACGGCAACACCGATGACGCGCTCGACGGTGGCAGCGGCTACGACCGCGCGGACCTAGATGCCGCGGTCGACGGCGGCGACATCGACCGCGACAACACACGCAGTGTCGAACGGAAGGACTACGACTTCGATTGAGGCGTGCTACTCACGCCGGGTCAGAGCGGTACTCCGCGCCGGCCCGGATCGCCCGTGCGGTCGCTCACTTCGCGCTAAACCGATAGACCGTGCTCGTCTTGTACGTCTGCCCTGGCCGCAGAATCGTACTCGGAAAGTTCGCGTGGTTTGGTGAATCCGGAAAGTGTTGCGTCTCCAGGCAGAACGCGCCGTACTTGTCGTATGTCGCGTTGTTCTTGCCGGTGATTTTACCGTCGAGGAAGTTGCCGGTGTAAAGCTGCACGCCGGGCTGATCGGTTTCGACTTCCATCACGCGGCCGGATTTCGGATCCATAGCGCGCGCGGCCAGCACCATCTTTCCGGTGCCGCCATTGTTGATGACGTAGTTGTGATCGTATCCGCCGCCGGTTACTTGATTGATTCGCGCGCCGATCGGCGTTGGCGAGGTGAAGTCCATGTAGGTGCCCCTCACCAGTTTGAGCTCGCCGGTCGGGATCAGGTCGGCATCCACGACCGTGTAGCGATCGGCGTTGATCATCAGTTGCGTGTCGAGAATCGATCCCGACTCGTTGCCAGCCAGATTGAAGTACGCATGGTTGGTGAGATTCACCGGCGTGGGCGCATCGGTCGTCGCCTGGTAATCGATGCGCAGCTCGTTCTTGTCGTTCAGCGTGAACGTGACCTGCACGCCCAGCGTGCCGGGGTAACCCTGATCGCCGGCGGGGCTGATGTGCTTGAATCGCACGACCGCGTTCTTCGGATCGCCCACCGGTTCGGCCTTCCACACGACTTTGTCGAAGCCGACCTTGCCCCCGTGCAAGCTGTTCGGGCCGTTGTTCACGGGCAGCTGGTATTCGCGGCCGTCGATGGTGAACTTGCCCCTGGCGATGCGGTTCGCGTAGCGCCCGACCGTCGCGCCGAAGAAAGGATTGTTCTTGCCCTGGAGCCCGGACATGTCGCCGTAGCCGACCACGACGTCGGCGTCGTTGCCGTTGCGATCGGGCACGTGCAACTCGGTGATCGTCGCGCCGTACGTCGCGATCTTCACGCGCATGCCTTTGGTGTTCGACAACGTGTACACGTCCACCGAAGTGCCGT
The DNA here is from genome assembly GCA_014380825.1 of Phycisphaerae bacterium. The sequence goes on from JACMJD010000318.1 coordinate 3,252, forward strand.
CGCTGGTCGTGCCGAAAGGCATTCTGGTGACTCGATTGGAGGTGTTGGCGTTCATCGTTCGGTTTTGCGTGGATTGACAACTGATGGTTAAGGTGAGGAGGACTAGCACGAGAAGTTGTTTCATGGAGGGTCCTTCGATAGGGGACGCGAAATCCGGGCCATCGCGGGTACGCTCAGACCCGGCGTGTGGGCGCACGGGAGCATGATACGCGCGACGCATTTGGTGCAAAGGGAGCGGGTTTCTTGTGTCATTTCGGATCATCCGTACAATCCACGACCCGATTCGATTTGACCGACGACGAGGATTGATTTTCCATGGCAAAAGCACGTGCGATCGTGAAGCGCCGCAAGGCGGTTCGCAATATCAAGAAGATCACCAAGACGATGCAGATGATCGCGACGGCGAAGTTTCAGAAATCGCTGAAGCGCGCGGTCGGCACCAAGCCGTACACCATGAAGGTGCGCGAGCTCGTCCGCGAATTGGCCGCCAGCGTGGGCAATGTCGAGCATCCGCTGCTGCGCCGGCCGGGTAATGACGATCGCACGAATCGGATCGCGCTGCTGGTCATCACCAGCAATCGCGGGCTGGCCGGTGCGTACAACGGCAGTGTGCTGCGGGCGACGAACGTCTTCATCCGCGCGCAGGAAGCGGCGGGGAAGTCGATCGACCTTTACGTCGCGGGAAAGAAGGGCATCAGCTACTTCAACTTCCAGAAGCGATCAATCTTGCAGAAGATCGAGGCGCAGGACGCGCCGAAGTTTGCCGACGTCGAACGGCTGGCGGATGAGTTCATTCGCCGGTTCACCAGCGCGGAAGTCGATTCGGTTCACGTCGCGTACATGAACTTCATCAGCACCGGCGTGCAGAAGGCGGAAGTGATGACGCTGCTGCCGCTGGCGGGCGTGGCGGAGATCGCCGAGCACCTCGGCAAGCAGTTGGCCGAAAAGGAATCGCAGGCAGCGGCGGGCGCGATGGACGCGCGACGCAGCGGGGCCGATCAGATCGCCGAGTCGATGGGGCTGCACGTTGAAGTCACTTACGACTTCATGCCGGGCGCGCGCGAGCTGCTCGATGAACTGCTGCCGCTGACGGTCAAGACCGCGCTGTTCCAGACGTTCCTCGACGCGACCACCAGCGAGCACGTCGCCCGC
>JACMJD010000319.1 GCA_014380825.1 Phycisphaerae bacterium
ACCGCTCCAAGAGCGTAGACGTCCGCGGCCGGGCCGACGCCGCCGCCGGCCCGGGCCTGGGCCTGCTCGGGAGCCATGTAGCTGGGCGTGCCGACAATCGTGCCGGCCAGCGTCTGGTCCGCCTCCTCTTCGAGGGGTTTGGCCAGGCCGAAGTCCGCCACCTTCGGTTCTAAATCCGAAACCCGAAATCCGAAATCCGAAACAAATCCGAATGACGAATATCCAATGAGGATTCGCGGGCGATCGCGCAAGATCATCGTCGGCTTGCTGCTGATCGTCGGCGTGCAGGCGTGGCTGCTGTTCGCTGGGCGCGGCGGAGGGTATTGGGGCCGAAACATCCAGCTTGTAATGCTGCTCCTGATCGCAGCGGTTTCCTTCGTGCCGCCGGTGAATCGATTCGTCTATGCGATTCTGAAATCGATCCGCCGACCCGCGCCGCGCACGTTGGCGATGATGACGATCGGCGTCGCGATTTGCTCGGGGCTGTATCTGTACTTCGACGCGATCTACCAGAAGCGCAGCTTTCAGCCCAAGTATCACGATGAATTCAGCTACATGATCCAGACGCGCATGGTCGCGCAATTCCGTCTGTGGGCGCCGGCCCATCCGCTTGGGGAGTTCTTCGAGACGTTCCAGGTCATCAACACGCCGGTGTACGCATCGGTTTACTTCCCGGGCGCCGCGATGATGTACGCGCCGGGCGTGTGGCTGAGTTTTCCGCCTTGGGTCATGCCGCTGGTCGTTTCAAGTCTGTGCGTCGGCATGGTCTTCCTGATCGTTGCAAGACTGATTGGCGGCGGTGCTGGATTGATCGCCGCGTTGATGCTGCTGGCCAATCCGATCTTTCGACTGCAATCGCTCATGGTGCTTGCTCAAGCGCCGGCGCTGTTGCTGATGCTGATCATGATCTGGGCGTGGCTGAACTGGCGCCAGCGGCACCACATGCGATGGGCCGCGGTGATCGGCATCGCCGCAGGCTGGTGCGCGATCACGCGGCCGCTGGATGCGCTCTGTGTCGCGATCACGATCGGTGCCGCCATGTTGTTCGCGCTGCGCGACAACGACCGAAGTCGCGTGTTGCGTTCGCTTGTCGTCATCGTGATCGCCGCGGCGCCGTTCCTCATCCTTCAGCTCGGATTTAACCGGATGGCGGGCAGAGGATTGTTCAAAACGCCGTTCGCGCGAAACATCGAGGAGACGTTTCCGCAGACCGCGCTCGGCTTTCGGCCGTTCGATCCGAACATTCGGCCGCGCTCGACACTCCCGCAGAAGCAGGCGCATTACGACAAGATCGCAGTTGATGCGATCAAATCGCATACGGTGCATGAAGCGCTGTTCAACTGGGGCGATCATCGCCTGCGCCTGGCGGTTGTCGCGAACGCGCCGACCTGGTTGATGATCGCGCTGATGCCAGCCGGCTTGCTCGGCATTTTCGAGGATCGCCGCAAGCTGGCCGTCTGGCTGACGCTGCCTCTATTTGTCGCGCTGTATATTTTCTACCCGTTCTACCTCGCGCATTACGTCATCTTCGCAGCGCTGCCGGTGATTCTGAACATCCTCGCCGGCGCCGATGTGATCGCGCGCAGCTGGCCGCGGCGACGGAAAATCCTGACGACGTTCTTCGCGCTGGCGCTTTCGGGTCTGTCGATCTCGGAGTTCGCGGAATTCAATCGCATCGTAAACGATGAATGGTTCGATGCGCCGCAGTTGACGCGGATCAACCAGACGCTGGCGGCGCTCGAGCACAAGCCGGCCGTCGTGCTGTTCCGCTGGTCGGCGAATGCCGCTGGAGAATTTCCAAACAGCGAAGAAGAGCCGGTGTACAACTCAGACGTGGTTTGGCCGGATCAGGCGCTGGTGATCCGCGCGCATGATCTGGGCGAATGGCGCAACGGCGCGCTGTATCGGTATTACGCTCAGCGCTCGCCTGACCGCGCGATCTACCTGTATGACCGCGGCGACGACTCCATTCGATATCTCGGCACCGCGCGGGAGCTGGCCGTGCCGCACACGACCGGCGCGACGCGACCGGCTATAATGCTTCCCGCGCGCTAGATCATTTAGCGCGCCGTCAGTTTTCGCATTGAAGGAGCAACCATGTCCACCGCTGAGCTTGACGCCCGAATCCAGCAGTTCCGCAAGATGGCCGGCGATGATCCGAACAATGAGCTGGGACATTTCTCGCTCGGCAAAGCGCTGCTCGATGCGGGCCAGCACCAGGAGGCGGCCCAGTCGTTTCAGCGCGTGCTGGCGCTGAATCCGAATATCGGCAAGGCGTATCAACTGCTCGCCGACGCACAGTTGAAGCTCGGCCAGCGCGAGTTCGCGGTCGAAACGCTTCAGCGCGGCATCCAAACCGCGCACAACCGCGGCGACCTGATGCCGAGGAATGAGATGTCCAAGAGCCTGAAGGAGCTGGGCATCGAGCCGCCGACGTTCGAGTCAACGGTCGCCGCCGCGCAAGTCGGCGAGGGCCAGATCCAATGCAACCGCTGCGGCCGCGTCATGCCCAAGATGGCGAATCCACCGTTCCGCAACGCGCAAGGTCAGATGATCCAGGAAAAGATCTGCGCCGAATGCTGGAAAGAATGGATCGGGATGGGGACGAAAGTCATCAACGAGCTGCGGCTTCCGTTGAATGATCCGCAAGCGCAGAAGATGTACGATCAGCATATGCTGGAATTTCTGAACCTGACCTAAAGCAGATTTGAATTTTTTGATGAACCTCCCGCAGCCAACCCGACGAACCTGCGGCGAATGCCGCGCTTGCTGTACGACTTGCGTCGTACCTGAGCTGGATAAGCCGATCAACACGCCCTGCGTGCACCTGGTGCAGCTCGGCTGCGGCATTTACGAGACGCGGCCGCAATCGTGCCGCGTGTACGACTGCGCGTGGCTGCACGGGCACTTCGCGGATTACGAGCGGCCGGACAAGACCGGCATCGTCTGGTCCTTCGAAGAGATCGAAGCCTTCGACGGCCTGCTGGTTCACGCAATGCTGTTGAACGGAAGCGTGCCGCTGGAGCGAGTCAAGACGATGTACGCGCGATTGCAGAAGACCTGCGCATACCGCCTGATGCTTCAGATTGTTCCGCACGATCTCCGCGTCGCGATGCGCGAGAAAATTCACGGGAGACCGGTGGGACCGGGGGTTTATGTTGCGGTGGCGGAGAAGGCAGTACCGGAGTGACGACGACGAATGCGAGTCAGACTCCAATCCTATTCCTACTCTTACTCTTATTCTTACTCTTACTCGCACTCCAAATCGGAGTATGAGTAAGAGTAGGATTTAGAAAGCGGATGCTCACCCCACCGTCCACGTCTCATTCCCCGTGATCAGCGACTGAATATCTCCCTCACCGCGCTTCTGCTTCGCCTCTTCGACTTGTCGGCGCACGATGTTCACGTAGCGTTCCTGTTGCACTTCACGGAAGACGCCCATGGGTTCGGGGAAGTCCGGGTATCGCATCCGGCTGAGCAGGAACGCGAGGCTGGGCTCGGGGGCTTTCTCATCGTGAATCAGGAGATCGTCGCGATTGCCATCCGTGACGTCGACGACTTCGGGCGTCATGTCGTGCATGCGGATGCCCTTGGTTCCGCCGGCGAAGACCATCGGCTTGCCGTGTTCGAGGTACATCGTGGTGCTGGACTTGGTTGCCTTGTCGGTGGCGTAGTCGAAGGCGCCGTCGTTGAAGATGTTGCAGTTCTGGTAGATCTCCACGAACGCAGTGCCGACATGCTTGGCGGCGCGCTCAAGGACGTATTCGAGGTTCTTCACGTCAACGTCGATCGCGCGGGCCGCGAACGACGCTTCCGCCGCGAGTGCAATGCTGATCGGACGGATCGGCGTGTCAGGCGAACCCATCGGCGTGCTCTTGGTTTTCTTACCCAGTTCGCTCGTCGGTGAATATTGTCCCTTCGTCAATCCGTAGATCTTGTTATTGAACAGCAGGATCTTCACATCGACGTTTCGGCGGATGATGTGCATCAGGTGATTACCGCCGATGGATAAACCATCGCCGTCGCCGGTGACGAGCCAGATGTTCAACTCGGGGCGCGCCAGCTTCAACCCGGTCGCGAATGCCGGCGCGCGGCCGTGGATGCTGTGGAAGCCGTACGTGTTCATGTAGTACGGAAATCGCGACGAACATCCGATGCCGCTGATGAATACGGTTTTGCTGCGATCGATTCCGAGCTTGGCGAAGACTTTCTTCGTCTGCATGAGGATCGAATAGTCGCCGCAACCCGGACACCAGCGGATTTCCTGATCCGAACCGAAGTCGGCGGGTTTGAAGGTCGTTAACGATTGAGAAGGTGCTGCACTCATTTTGATTCCGTATCACGGGCGTCTCGCCCGTGCGCAATTGAAACGACGAAAAACATGGGCGAGACGCCCATGATACATCAACCACCGGCCGGAACTCCGCTCTCCACGATCGGCGTATCGAGCGTCGGCACTTCGCCGGCCAAGACGGCTTTCACACCGCGGACGATTTCGCCGATCGTAAACGGCTGGCCACGCACTTTATTCAGGCCCTTGGCGTCGATCAGATATCGGCTGCGAAGGATCATGCGAAGCTGGCCGAGGTTCATCTCGGGGACCAGCACGTAGCTGAAGCTCTTCATCATCTCGCCCAGCTTGCTCGGCAATGGGTTGAGATAACGAATGTGACATGCCGACACCGACACGCCCAAGTCCTGCAACTCAAGCGTCGCGGCCTTGATCGCGCCAAACGTGCTGCCCCAGCCGACGATCAGCACTTCACCTTTTTCCGGCCCGGTCCAGATGATGTCCTGCCCCGCCGGCTTGATGCCGGCGATTTTCGCGGCGCGGGTTCGGACCATATGCTCGTGATTGCCAGGGTCGTAACTTACGTTGCCGGTGACGTCCTGCTTTTCCAATCCGCCGAGACGATGCTCGAGCCCGGGAGTTCCCGGCAGCGCCCACGGACGCACGAGATTCGCATCGCGCAGGTACGGCAGGAAACCGGAGGGCGTTCCCGTCCCACCCGCCGCGGCCGGTGAACAAGTCGCACTCTGGCTGTTGCAGTCAGTGGGATGTTTGATTTCGTTTTTTGGCAGATCGTTGAAGTTCGGAACCATCCACGGCTCCGAACCGTTGGCGATATATCCGTCGCTCAACAGAATCACCGGAGTCATGTATTTCGTCGCGATCGCGAACGCCTCGACCGTCGCATTGAAGCAATCGCTCGGCGATGCCGGCGCGATCACCGCCAACGGGCATTCGCTGTTTCGTCCGTGCATCGCCTGCAACAGATCGGCCTGTTCGGTCTTGGTCGGCAGGCCGGTGCTCGGTCCGCCGCGCTGGACGTCGACAATGACAACCGGCAATTCGACCATCACCGCCAAGCCGATCGCTTCGGCCTTGAGCGCGAGACCCGGGCCGCTGGTCCCGGTGCAGCCGAGCGCGCCGCCGAAGCTCGCGCCGATGGCGGCGCCCATCGCGGCGATCTCGTCTTCTGCCTGGAACGTAATCACGCCGAAATTCTTGTGGGCGGAAAGTTCGTGTAGGATGTCGCTCGCTGGCGTGATCGGATACGAGCAATACGCCAGCTCTTTGTTCGCCAGCTTGCTCGCCGCGATCATGCCGATCGCGACCGCTTCGTTGCCGGTGATTTTGCGATACGTTCCCGGCGCGAGCTGGGCCTTTGGAACGTGATATTGCTCGTTGAACAGCTCGGCCGTCTCACCGAAGTGATAGCCGGCTTTGAGCGCCAGCGTATTCGCCATCGCCACGGCGGGATTTTTCTTGGCGAACTTGGCATTGATGAAATTCAGCGTCGGTTCGAGCGGGCGGCTGTAGAGCCAGTACACCAGGCCCAGCGCGAACATATTCTTGCAGCGATCGATTTCCTTCGCGCCAAGCCCCGTTTCTTTGGCCGCGCCTTCGGTCTATTTGTTGATCGGCACTTTCACGACG
>JACMJD010000320.1 GCA_014380825.1 Phycisphaerae bacterium
AAGCGGCATCAGAGCGCATGCGGCGCGTGGTTCAGGCCGCGCACCGGTTGGGATGCAACGCGGCGGCCGTGGGGGTTGCGGGCGATCCTTCGCCATCGGCGCTGCAGAACGCCGCGGACCGGCTTAAGAAAATTCTTCAGGGCGCCGACCGCATGGAAATGAACCTGCTGATCGCATCAAGCGACGGGTTCACGAAAGACCCGGAGAAGCTGACAGAGCTCATCAAGAAAATCGGCGGGTTCCGGATCGGCACGTTCCCGGACTTTGAGCGGGCCGCGAAGTCGGGCGATGGCAACCATTATCTCAAACGGCTGACGCCGTATGCCTCCGCGCTGACCGCGTCGTCCATTTCATTTAAGGATGCCAAGGGCGGGGTCGGGTACGTGCACGAGCCATATGATTTGACGGAAATGGCCAAGACCGTGGTTTCTGTCGGGTACCAGGGGACGCTTGCGATCGACTATCGCGGCACCGGCGACCCGATCGAAGGAATCGAAAAGACCAAGGCCATTCTGTCCGCCGCGTTGGGGAAGGAGGTCGAGGCCGAATGACTCCCGCGACACAACACCCCGATCGCCCGCCACCCGCCAAAAGCGATTCGTCGGCATCGTCGCGTGGCATCATCATCACCATTGATGGTCCTGCCGGCACCGGTAAATCATCGGTGGCGCGCGTGCTGGCCAAGCGATTGGGTCTTGAGTTCCTGGACACGGGGGCGATGTACCGCGCGGCCGCGGCTCTGGCGCTGGACAAGGGACTCTCTCCGGCCAATGCGGACGCGATCGTTGATGAGGTTGCGGCGACCGACATGCACTTTGACTGGACGACGGACCCGCCAACACTCTACTGCGGCGGCAAGTCCGTGATGCAGCGGCTGCGCGACGTGGACGTGACCGCGATCGTCTCACCCATCGCAGGTATTCCGGGTTTACGTCGGCAGCTGGTGCGGATGCAGCAGCAGATCGCGGCGGCACATCCCCGGCTGGTGACGGAGGGGCGCGACCAGGGCTCGGTGGTTTTCCCTGATGCGGATGTCAAGATCTTTCTGCACGCCGATCCGAAGGTGCGGGCCCGCCGCCGCGCGGAACAGTTGCGGGCCGCGGGCCAATCGGCCAATGAACAAGTACTGGCCGCGGAGATCAGCGAGCGCGATCAATCGGACGCGACTCGCCAGGACGGACCCCTGACGTGCCCCGATGACGCCCACCGCGTGGATACCTCGGAACTCGGATTTGATCAGGTGGTCGATACGCTGGAGGGGCTGGTGCTTCGCCAGCTCGCAGCGCGCACGAAAAAAAAAGACTTCGCCTCTTTCGCGTTCCGGGCATGATGCTGCGGTCGTTTCAAAGAATGGATCCCGGTCAGTCGCTGCCCGCGATGCTCTTTTTTCGATTCTGCCATTCGACGGCATGGCTCTTACTGACCGTTTTCTATCGGCTGCGGGCCTTTCACCGTGAGCGCGTACCCGAGACGGGCGGCCTGATCGTCGTCTCGAACCATCAATCGCACCTTGATCCGCCGATTGTCGGCGTGACGCTGCGCCGCCGCCATATCGTACCGATTGCCAAGCAGGGGCTCTTCAGGAATCGAGTGCTGGGCTGGCTGATTACCAACCTGAACTCGATATCGATCAATGAAAAGGAGGGGGACGCGGTCGCGATCCGCAAGGCGATCAAGGAACTGGCCAAGGGCCGGTGTGTGCTGATCTTCCCTGAAGGATCTCGAACACCCGACGGGAACCTGCAGCCATTCAAGCGCGGAGCATGGGTGCTGGTCTCTCGCGCCAAGTGCAGCGTGCTGCCCGTTGCGATCGAAGGCGCGTTCGATGCGTGGCCGCGCTCACAGCGGTTTCCGAGTCTGTGGCGTCAGCGGGTGATGGTGTCGTACGGCGAACCGATCTCATTTGATCGGCTTGAAGCGATGGGGCCGGATGCTTCACTGAAGTTGATCGCCGAAACGATCGATGAACTGCGCAGCAAGTTGCGCGCCACGATGCAGCGCTGAATGCGCGTCACTCCATGTGAACAACAAGCATCACGACCTGGTGCGCGTCGGGCGTCTTCGCTTCGCGAGCGCGCTCATGATGCGAATATGGATCCTCGCAACGCGAATCGATGATGCATCGCACGATGACTCGCTTCATTCATTCATCATCATGCTTCGATCATGTGTCGATCGTGCGCTAAGTGCGTGCGATCCCGAGGACATCTTCCATCGTGTACCAACCGGGCTCGCGATGCGCAAGCCACACTGCGGCGCGCAGCGCGCCGTGCGCGAAGACATCACGTGATGTCGCGCGGTGCGTAAGCTCGACGTATTCACCTTCGCCTGCGAAGCGGATCGTGTGCTCACCGACGACGTCACCGCCGCGCATCGCGACAATTTGATCGCTTTTCACGTGTGTTCCGCTCTGTTCGATGGCCTTTGCAAGGCGCAGCGCGGTGCCGGAGGGCGCGTCTTTCTTCTTGTTGTGATGTGCTTCGACGATCGAGATGTCGTAACCCGCGCCGAGTGAACGCGCGATCTGTGC
>JACMJD010000321.1 GCA_014380825.1 Phycisphaerae bacterium
CACAGATGGGGCACAGATGTACGCAGATGAAATTCAATTTTGAGTTCTTATCTGTGTGCATCGGTGCCCCATCTGTGGCTATATTTCTGCGCGACGAGAGAAGGAGCGATCGATGCAAGCGATTCGTGTTCATGGGTTCGGCGGGCCGGAAGTTTTGAAACTCGACGAGTTGCCGGATCCGAAACCCGGACCCGGTCAGATTCTCATGCGCGTTAACGCGGCTGGCGTGAATCCGGTCGACACGTACATCCGTTCCGGTAAATACGCGGCGCTGCCGAAGCTTCCGTACATCCCCGGCACCGACGCGGCCGGCACGATCGCGGCGCTGGGCGACGGTGTCGCGAATTGGAAAATTGGCGATCGCGTTTATTGCGATAAGCCAGCACTGGGATTTGGTTCCTACGCGACGCACACGATCTGCGAGGTCAATCACGTCCACCGATTGCCCGACAATGTCTCGTTTGCGCAAGGCGCCGCCGTCAACGTTCCGTACGGGACGGCCTATCGCGCACTCTTTCATCGCGCGTATCCCAAACCCGGTGAGACCGTTCTCGTCCACGGCGCGACCGGTGGTGTCGGTATCGCGGCGGTACAGTTTGCCTTCGCACACGGCTGCATCGTCATCGGTACCGGCGGGAGCGAACGGGGGCGCGAACTGGTCGCGAGGCAGGGAGCGGTTCACGTGCTCGATCACAAGTCGAAGGACTATCTCGACGAGTTGATGAAGTTCACGAATAACGTTGGCGTGAACGTGATCATCGAGATGCTCGCCAACGTGAACCTCGACAATGATCTGAAGGTGCTCGCCAAGTTCGGTCGCGTGGTAATCATCGGCAACCGCGGCCGAGTCGAAATCGATCCGCGACAAACGATGGGCAAGGAATCGTCGATCCTCGGCATGAACTACTGGGCCGGCGGTGATGCCGCCGTCGCCGAAGCACATCATGCGATCGTCGCCGGCCTTTCCAACAGCACGCTCAGGCCGATCGTCGATCGCGAATATCCACTAGCCGAGGCAGCCAAGGCGCACGAAGACGTGATGGGCGAAGGGTCGAGCGGGAAGATTGTGCTGAAAACCGACTAACGGTGTGCTATTCTTTCAATATGCAGCCAGCCGATCAACACGCGGAAGGATCGCGTTACATCAATGCTATAATACGTGCGTACATGAAGGATGTCGATCGAACTATCTTGCGGGAAAATCTGCGACTGACGCCCGAGCAGCGGCTGCGCGAGCGTGAGATGGCCGTCAAAGATTGTGTTGAGCTGCAGCGTGCGGGTCGCGAAGCACGAGCGAAACAATCGGCGCGCGCACATAGTTGAGACCCACTTCGCTGAACTGATGCAACGTTCACCGCCGCAGGAATTGAGTTCATTCTAGTAGGTGGATCAGCCGCGATCACGCTGGGCGCAGGGCGAGTTACGTTCGACCTCGATATCGTTTATCGCCGCACGCCTGAAAATTTACGACGGATCGTGGATACGTTTTCAGCGCTTGCTCCTTATCCGCGGGGAGCGCCCGAAGGTCTGCCTTTCTCATTTGATCTTCGCACGCTTCAGATGGGCTTGAATTTCACGCTGCGAACAACCCTTGGCTACGTTACCCTTTTGGGTGAGATCACGGGCGGTGGCAATTACGACCGGTTATTGCCGGACACGTTCGTTGCACATGCCTATGGCTTTGAGTGCCGATGTCTCAATTTGGACACGCTGATTCGAGTAAAGCTCGCTGCGGGGCGCCCCCATATCTTTCGGCGCATCGGTCAGCGTCTCGGCGCCGGCTGCCTTGAGTCGCGCGAATAGATCTTGCGCCGAATCAACTTTTAACGTGAATGCGGCCCGAGTCTGATCTTCGTTCGCGCGAAGCGGTTTGTACCCGCCGTCGAGGAACAAGCCGTGCTTGTTTTCGCCGATCCAGAAGAAGCAGCTTGCGTCGCCCATGCTGCCACCGCGTTTGAGTTGCAGCGTCTCGCCGTAGAAGCGAACGGCTCGCTCGAAGTCGTCGACATAGACGTTGGCGGACATGATGGATGTGATCATGGCTCACTTCGCGACAGGTTGCTCGACAGGAGTCAGGCGTGTGACGCGGCTTTCGTATTCTGTCATCAGCATCAGTAGCTTCTCGCCCGTTGCGGGGATCGTGAGCTTCGGAGACTCGTCGCCACTGAGATACGACATCGCGTTCTTCGCCGCCGCCCAGACGGAAATTCCAAGCAGCAGCGGCGGTTCGCCCACGGCTTTGCCGCGGCGAAGGCTGATCGTGTTGTCCGGGTTGTCGAGAAAATTCACGTTAAACGTCGGGGGCAGATCCCCGATGTTGGGAATCTTGTAAGTTGTTGGCGAATGGCTCAGCAGATCGCCGCCGAGGCTGTAGCGCAGTTGCTCGTTCGTACACCAGCACATGCCCTGAATGAATCCACCGACGACTTGACCGCGATCGATGCCGGGGTTGATTGGCACGCCGACGTCCATCAAGAGATCGACGCGCGTCACTCTCATCTCGCCGGTGAAGCGATCGATCAATACTTCGCTGCACGCCGCGCCGTTCGTGAAATATAAAAACGGATGCCCCTTGCCGGTCTCGCGATTGAAATCGACTCCGGGCGTGGCATAGAAACCGCGCTCGCCGAGGTTGATGCGATCGATGTACGCGCGGCAGATGACCTGCGCGAACGTCATGCGATTCTGCGGCGATCGTTCGTCGCAGACGAAACCGTCGTCAAATCGCACCGAAGTCGGACTGGGCGTGATGCCGGCGGTCTTGTCCGCGAACACGTTCGTCGCCAGATATTCCGCCAGTCGCGCTCGCAATCTTCCGCACGCATCAACAGCGGCCGCACCGTTCAGATCGGTTCCGCTGCTGGCGGCTGTCGGGGACGTGTTGTTGTTCTTGTCGGTGCTGGTGGGCGCGACGAGCACGTGCTCGTATTTCACGCCAAGCTCGTCGGCCACGATCTGCCGTACGCGCGTGTTCAGGCCTTGGCCCATCTCGGTGCCGCCGGTGCTGACCATCACGGTGCCGTCGGTGTAGATGTTGACCAGCGCGTTCGCCTGGTTGAGCGTCTGCTTGGTAAACGAGATGCCGAACTTTACCGGAGTCATCGACATGCCGCGCACGTGCGTTTTCGAATTTGCGTTGAACGAATCGATCTTGCGGCGCCGCGTCTGATACTCCGCGCTGCTCGGCAATTCATCAAACAATCGCGGCAGCATGTTGTTCTGAATAATCTGCCCGTACGGCGCAGTATTTCGGTCGGTAATTCCGTAGAGATTTCGTCGACGCACTTCAAGCGAATCGATCTCCAGATGATGCGCGATCGATTCGATGATGTTCTCGATCGCCGCCACACCTTGCGGCCCGCCGAAACCGCGGAAGGCGGTGTTGCTGGGGAGGTTTGTCTTGCAGACTTGGCCGGTGATCTCGCAGTCGCTCAGGAAATACGCGTTGTCCGTATGCAGCATCGCACGCTCGAGCACCGCGAACGAAAGATCGACCGAGCAACCGCCGTTGGAGAAGTGATCGATCGCCAGCGCGGTGATATGACCATCATTGC
>JACMJD010000004.1 GCA_014380825.1 Phycisphaerae bacterium
GAAGAGTTTTCGGCGAGCGTCAAGCGCCTGAAGAAACAGCTGCTCTGCCTCGGCGAGATTGCCCGTGTCTTTGAGAATCGCGCCGTAGTTATTGATCGACTCGGCCAGTTCCGCGGTCATGGTGGGATACAGATTTCGTCGCGTTTCCAGCGCCTCCAGATAAAACTGCTTGGCTTCCGGAAACCGACCTTGCCCGTGCAGCAGGATCGCCAAGCCATCGAGATCGTCCGCGACTTCCGCGTGCAGATTGCCGTAAAGCTCGCGATGAATCAGAAGCGCCTTGCGCACGTGCTGTTCAGCGGCGGGAAACTGCGCCAGCGCGCCGTATGTGCTGGCGAGTGTGCGTCGAACGGCCGCTTCCACGGCCGGCTGTTTCGTTAGTTCGCCGGCGTCGAGCTGCTTAGACGCATCGTCCAGCAACTGTACGACCTTCACGTCACGACCGGCATTTGCGTTGGTGACGGTTGCCGAATGAGGATTCGCGCTGGCGAGCATCTTGTCGAGGAACTGGTTGATCGCCTTGGCTTTGTCGGCCTCGCGCCGCGCTTCGGTGGCGCTCAGGTCGGCGGCGGTCAACGCGCGCTTGGCGCGCACCAAGCCGATACTGGTGCCGATGACGCCGCAGATCAGCAGCACGAACGCCAGCGCGATGCCCGCGACCAGTCCTTTGTTCCGCCGGGCAAATTTCCTGACTTGATAGATCGTGCTCGGCGGAACCGCGGTGACCGGTTCATCGCGGAGATGTCGGCGAATATCCGCTGCCATCTCCGCGGCGGACTGGTAGCGGCGAGCTCTGTCCTTCTCCAGAGCTTTGCCGACGATCGTCGTCACGTCGCCGCGAAGCGATCGATCGACTGTCGAAAGCGGCGTCGGTTCATCCTGCACGATCGCGCGCACCGACTCGGCCACGCTCGCGGTGTTCAGCCGGTAGGGGAGTTGGCCGCTGACGAGCTGGTAGCAGATCACGCCCAGCGCGTAGACGTCCGAGCGCGTGTCGATGCTGCCCGGATCGGCGTTCGCCTGCTCCGGCGACATATACGCCACCGTGCCGACGATCTGCCCGGCGCTGGTGTGCAGCGTTTGCGTCTGCGATTCCGGATCGATGATGCGCGCCACGCCGAAGTCGAGGATCTTCGGTTGAAGCGAATCCGACTGTGATTCGTCGATCAGGATGTTGTCGGGCTTGAGATCGCGATGAATGACACCATGCTGATGCGCGTGATGCACCGCATCGCAGATGCGGGCCATCAGCTCCATTCGATCGCGGCGGCCGAGTTTCTTTTGCTCGGCGAATTTCACGAGCGTTTTCCCGCGCACCAGCTCCATCACGAAATAAGGCTGCGGCTGGCCGTTGTGCTGATGCGTGCCGGCTTCGTAAATCTGCGCGATGCCCGGGTGGCGCAGTCGGCCCAGGATTTGCGCTTCGTGCCGGAACCGCGAGAGAAGCGACCGCGACACGAGGCCCGGCCGCATCATCTTGAGCGCGACGACGCGGCGCGGATTTTCCTGTTGCGCTTCGTAGACCGTTCCCATCCCGCCTTGCCCGATCGCGCGGATGATTCGGTACGGGCCGATTAATTCCGACGGCACGCCGGACGACATCATCTGCGGCAGTTCATGATCGACCGCTAAGCCACCTTCGCGCCGCAACGCCGACGCCATTTTCAGATTCTCGCTGAGTTCGGCGATCTCCTGCGCGCACGTCGTACATTTCAACACGTGCGCGCCGATCGACACGCGCATCGATTCCTCGCCGTCGCCGAGGACGTAAGTCTCCAACTCCATGATGTCCGGGCAGTCGTTCATCCGGCGTGCTTCACGATCAGCGAGTCAACCCGTCTCAAAGCCTGTCATCCTGAGGTACCCCGAAGGATCTCGATTCGAAAGCACGTTTCGCATTCCGAGATCCTTCGCGGTACCTCAGGATGACAACCTTTCCCGTCTCGCGCGGCGCTCACCCAACGTTGGTATCAAAATCCGCGCGGAGTTCGCGGATGCGTTTGAGGATCCGATGCTTGGCGTTGTACACCGACTTGATCGGCACGCCCAACTGCTTGGCCACGTCGTCGGCGGATTGTTCGTTGCGGACGACCAGATCAAATGCCTGGTACGTCTGCGGCTCGAATTCGAGTTGAACTTGCGACAGGCAGCGATCGAGCAGCGTGCGTTCCCATTCGGTGTCCCAGATCCCGGTCGCGGTCTGCTCATCGGGCACTTGCGACAGCACGCCCGATTCGGCGTTCGCGCCCGCCAACACTCCCGCGCCGGCGACGCGCCGCGCTTTGAGCGATTGGCGATACGCGATGCCGAACAGAAATCGGCTGAGCCGGCCCTTGGCCGGATCGTATTGGCCGCGGCGGTAGGCTTCGGCGAAGGCGAGCAACGTCTCCTGGGCCGCGTCTTCGGCGTCCGCCTGCTTCAAGCCCATGCTTTTGGCGAAGCTGACCACCGGCCTGCGAAATCGCTCGGCGAACGATTCCCACGCATCGTGATTTTCGAAATCACGCAACTGCTGAAGCACGGTCGCGGTAGTGATCCAAGTCATGTCTGCACGCGGTGATGTGAGCGAATCGGCTACCAGCATATCTGCTGAACATTCCCAGCACGAGAGAAATTCCACCGCCGCTGCGCAATACCCACCGGAAAGCCCCAAGTCCCTCTCATTCAGGAGATTGCCATGAAGCGTGCCCGCAACTGCCTTGTTTCGTGCGAACCGATGGAAAACCGGCTGATGTTCGTCACCATCAACGGAACGAGCGGCGCCAACGCCATCTCCGTTTCGATCAACGGGAATACCATTCTTTACGCCGTTGACGGTGTCTCCGATTCGGTTTCAGACATCATTCACAACGAAATCGAGATCAACGGTCTGGGCGGAAACGACACGATTACGATCGGCGAGACTGGAGCGAACAGCGTAACCGTAAACGGTGGAGCGGGCGCGGACACGATCAACCTGGCGCTTGGCGCCAACGACATGGACGCCATCGAGGACTTCGTCACCGTGAACGGGGACGCGGACAGCGACACCGTCACGATCAACGATCAAAACAACCAAGGCATCATGAGCTACACGATGTCGGCCGCGAACGTCTTCGGGCGCCCCACTGTTCCTTTGATCGATATCAACGTTGAGAACTTGCTGATCAACGCGCCTACCGCATTTCCGTCGAGTCTACACCTTAACGTCGTGCCTTCGCCGGACGTAAGATTCGAAGGCTCGGCGTCGGCGACCAATACCCTGTTTCTCACCGGCAACGGCACGCAGACCGTCAACTATCGCCCCGACGATTTCACCAACGGCGAAGGTGACATCACGTTCAACAGTACGAATATCGACTTCGAAGACACCGAGGCGGTCTTCGTTCAGAGCGTGTCCGCCGCCACCTTCACAACACCGAACGTCACCGATGTATTGACTGTCAACAAGGGTGCGACCACTTTCATTATTGACGGCACGAGCACCGGAATCGCCATGACTGAGATGAACGTCAGCGGCACGCCCACGGTGACGATCGACATGGCCGCTAATGACTCATCTGGCGGGAATGATTCGCTCACCGCGACCGGCACCGCTGACTTCGTCGGTTTGCTGCGCATCAACGCCGGCACCGGGAACAACACGCTCAATGTCAACAGCGGATCCTGGAGTATGACAACCGCGCTTGGCGTCGGCGGAGTGAGCCTTGATGTCACCATCAACAACGCCACCGCCTCGTTCTCCGGCGCGCAGTCCCTCCAGCGGCTCGAGCTCAACAACAACGGCGTCGCCAGCCTCAGCGGCAATCTCAGCGCGCAACAACTGGCGGTGGTCAGCGGCGCGGGCACGATCAGCGTCGGCAGCCCCAACACCGCGACATTCAGCGGAACGCTCTCCATCGGCGCCAACAGAACGCTCAACAAAACCGGCTCAGGCACGCTCAACATCAACGCCGTACAATCGCACGGCGCCAATTCGCTGTTCACAGCCAAGGGCGGCTTGACCAACTTCAACACCGACTGCGGCAGCATCTCGACGCGGCCGCTCGATCTGTTTGCCGACAACGGCGACATCAACCTTAATACTACGCAGCACGTCGATTCGGTCGCTACGAACTTTGGAGGCATCGCTGTCGGCGCTAACGGCAACCGAGTCGTCGTGACCAACCTGGTCAGCATCGGCGGCGAAGGCGGCACCATCAACCTGCGCGACAACGACATGATCGTCGACTACACCGCCGCCGCCGACGCAGTCGCCGCCCGCGCGCTGCTTCGCGCCGGCCGGAACAATGGCGCGTGGAACGGCTTGGGCATCAACAGCAGCACCGCTGCCGCCAACCAACAGCACAATACGACGCTCGCCTCATTGGAGGCGACAGAGTTCAAGAGCATCCACGGCCAGAACGCGACGTTCGATGGGCAGCAGCTCGATAACACTATGTTGTTGATCAAGTACACCTGGTACGGCGACACCGATTTCAACGGCATCGTCGACTTCGACGATTACAGCCGCGCCGACGCCGGGTTCAACAACAACCGCACCGGCTGGCTGAACGGCGATTTTGATGACAACGGTGTTGTGGATTTTGATGACTACTCGCTGATCGATCAGGCGTTCAACACGCAAGGCGGCGTGCTGCGACCGGTGCGCTCCCCGGCCGCGTCAACGCCGGTCTTCCGCGATCTGATCGCGCTGAGATGAACTGCGGGGCACCGGGCGCGATTTCTCGTGAATTGCGACGGGCGGACTGTATGATCACCTCGGGCGCGCGCTGCGTCGCCCGAGGTGATCGCGATTAGCGCCGATATTTTAATCGTCGAAGACGACCCGCTCAGCGGACGAACGCTGGCGGCAATCCTGCGGACTTCCGGGCATGAAGTTGAACTCGTCACGTCCGTGCAGGCGGGGCTTGAACGACTGCTGTCCAATCCGCGATGTGTACTACTGGACTTGATGCTTCCCGACGGCGATGGCGCGCTGATCCTGGCGCGCATCCGCGCAAGTCGGCTGCGCACGCGTGTGGCCGTCATCACCAGCATGGTCGAGCCCGAACGCTTTGAGGTGCT
Source organism: Phycisphaerae bacterium (assembly GCA_014380825.1). The sequence goes on from JACMJD010000004.1 coordinate 5,047, forward strand.
CCGGGATCTGGGCGCCGATCGCGTTTTCGCCAAACCGGTCAATGCGGATGAGTTGATGCGGTGGATCTCGGAAACCGCGACGATTCCGCCGCAAAAATCCTGCGATATCGACCAATCTCGACATCAGTCTTATTAGTGAGTTCGGTTCCCCTGCCAACACGCGACCCCGCGCCCTATCATTGCGTCTATGAGTTCACAGGTATCGAGGCGCTTCGGACAGGCGATGTGGGTGCTCGCCACCGTCGCGGCGAGTTTTTTACCGATCGGTTGCCGAAAGCCCGCGCCGCAAGCCGGCGCGCATCCGCCGCCGAGGGTGGCCGTCGCGGAAGCGATCGCTAAAGATGTCCCGCTTTATATTGAAGAGATCGGCAAAGCGGTGGCGGTCGAGAAGGTTTCGATGCAGCCGCAGGCGTCGGGGCAGATCATCGAGATTCATTTTGTCGACGGCGCGGACGTGCGGAAAGGCGATC
>JACMJD010000027.1 GCA_014380825.1 Phycisphaerae bacterium
CTCCCGCGAAGGCGTGACTCGACAAATCACTGCTTGACCGTGTTCTTCCCGCCACGGGCGTCGAGTGAGTCGGATGAGCCGCCGCCGACGAGCGTGTCCCTGCCGTTGCCGCCACGGAGCGTGTCGGCGTCGGCGCCGCCATAAATTTTGAAGCGCGTGTTGATGTCCGCGTCCACGTCCACGCGGTCGCGGCCGTCGCCGGTGAAGATCTGGATCACTTCCGTCGCCGGATCGACGTTGATCACCTGCTGGATCGCGTTGTCGATGATGACGACGAGCGATTCCTTCTTCGGATCGGGCTGGCTGGCGGATCTCTGGATCTGCACGCGGTTGTTCGCCGCGCCTCCGCCGATCAGGTAGCCGGGCAGAAAGTCCAGCGCGAGCTGGATCGGATCGATCTTCACGAACTTGAGCACGCGAACGGCTTTCTTCTTCACGCCCTGGGCGCCGTCCTTGTCGTGTACGGAGAACCGTACCTCGTTTCCAAAGATCGCATCTTCCTCTTGGTAAACGTGGTCGCGGAGCAGCACGCCGCCGATCGGAAGCTGGCCGAACTGCACCGTGCCGTCGCGCCAGTCGATATCTACTTTCAGCTCGTCGTTCTCGCCCGGGTCGCTGACGCTGATCAGCGCCGGCGTGGACGCGCTCGGTGAAGTCACCGGAGGAAGTGTCACTTTGATGGTCGGCTTGACGTTCTTCACGACCAGCGGAAAGATGCGGTTAGCGACGCGGCCGTCCGGCGCGGTCACCTTCACGCGCACGTTTCGCACCGCGTCACCGGGGAGGTTATCGATGTACCGGTGCAGCGGCTTCTTGCCGGCGGGGACGAACGAACCGTTGCCGTCGAAGTCCCAGCGACACACGGAGCCCTTGATGTCTTCGGACGGGATGGCTTGGAAGACGATCGACGCGCCTTCGTCGATCTGGCCATCCGACGTGCCGATGTTTTCTTCGAACGCCTTGAGTCGCACGGTGAACTTGGGCTTGTCGGGCTGGCCAGTGCCGATCACGGCGTGGAGTTCCTGTCCGCGGCCGTCGTTGCCGTTGAAGATCAGCGTGCCGTTGACGTTCACGAGGTTTGAGGGATCGGTACCGGCGTCGCCTTTGACGAGCGTGATGGTGTTGCCGTCGCTCTGAAACAGCCGCGCGACGCTCGACTTGTCGAGCGCGTTGAAGAATACCGTCGAGGCGACCGCTGTCAGGCGTCCAGGTTGCGTGCCGCCGTCGGGGCCGCCGTCTTCGGGGCCAACAGGCGTGGCAGTCGTGCCGGCGGCGAGCTTGTATAACCGTCGCGTCACACCCGTGCGCGCTAGCGAGAAGAACAGCGTGCCGTTGACGTTGACCATATCGCGGATCGCGTTGAGATCAGGTGTGCCAGTAAACGAGGTCACGACTGAGCGGGTCGTTCCGTCGGTCACCCAGATCTGGTAGTTCCCGGCGGTCTTTGCGAGGAAGAAGAGCTTATCGCCCACGACGGTGAGGCCGAACGGAAACGCATCCGCGCCCATCGGCCCGCCGCCGACAAAGTTCGCGCTAGTACCGTCGCTGCTGTAGAGGTGTCGCGAACCAATCGCGTTGTGGGCGGTGAAGAACAGCTTGCTCTTGAAAGCGACGAAGTTGTCGGGCGCGGAATCGCCGTCGCCAGCCTTGATGTCCGCCACGAGGTGCGCGCTGTTGCCGTCGCTCGCCCACAGTTCACTGCCGTTGGCGGCGTCGCGTCCGATGAAGAAGAAGGTGTTGCCGACACCCAGGACCCTCTCGCCGGCTGTCGAGAAGCTGCCGCTGACGAGCGAGTGCCCGGCGGCGTCGGTCGTCTTGTAGAGCTTTCCGCCGGCTTCGAAAAAGACGTTGCCGTTGGCGTATCCGAGCCCGTTGACCCCGGTTGAACCGGACACGCCGCTCAGCGCGGTGAGCTTCCGCGTCGTCGGCAGCGTGCCTTCGGTGACCCAGATATTGGGGCCGGGGCTTGGGCCGCCGTCGTCCACGACGAAATATGCTTTGGCGCCGACCGACACCATCTGGCGGGGGCTGGCATCACCTACCGCGTTGACGCCAGGCAAGATTGCAGTCCCTGCGGCCGTGCCGTCGGTGAGGAAGACTTGGCGGTCGAGCGTCGGGTGCAGGCCGATGAAAAGCATCTTGCTGCCGATGACGGCGTAGTACGGTTGCGTCGTCTCGAGCGCCGATCCGGAGTCGGCGCCGGGAAGGAGGTCTTTGACGAGCGTCGCGTCGGCAAGCAATCGTCGCGTCTCGAGAGTTTCGAAATTCATTGCTTCTCCGTATCCGCGCCGCCGCGGCCATCCAGGCTGTCGCTGCTGCCACCGCCAATGAGCGTGTCGTTGCCGGCGCCACCGCGGAGCGTGTCCTTTCCACTACCGCCGAAGATCGATATGTCGAGCGGGAAACTCGGATCCACGTCGACGCGATCGTTCCCGTCGCCGGCGTACACGATGATCGGCGGCGCATTGGTCGGCACTTGGATGACCTTGCTCGTGAGGCCGATGATGATCAGCATATCGTCTTCGGCATCGGTGACCGTGTTCGGCTTGATCTGAATCCGGTCGTCGCCGCTGGTGCCACCGATGTACGTACCGAGCAGGCCAAGCGCCTTGCCGGTCGGATCGTCGGGCAGGAAGGTGCTGACCTCCGTGACGATCACGCTGTGCTTCTTGGTTTTGGAGACGTCGCCATCGTTCACCGTGATGCGCACGTCGTTGCCGAACAACGCCTGTTCGGTGAAGACCTTCACACCGCTGAATACGCCGCTGCGATCCAGCGGCACCGTGCTGGTTGAGCCGTCTTCCCAGGTGATGTCGTACGTCTTGATTTTTCCGCTCTTGACGTCCGGATCGCTCACGCTGCCGAAGAACGGCATCGGCGTCCAGGTTGTAAAGAACCCCGGCATCGTCAATTTGATTTTCGGCGGGACGTTGTTCACGGTGAGCGGAACCGTGGCGTTGTAGAATTTGTCCTCGCCAGCCGGTTTCACCTTGATGCGCACATTCACCGTGGGAGCAACAAAGTTATCGAGGTATTCGTGCGTCGGCTTTCTGGATTTGCCCAGATAGATGAGCTTGCCGTCGCCGAAGTCCCAGTAGATTTTTTCGATCTGAGCGCCGGTGGGGATCGCTTCGAACGTGAGGCTTTCGCCTTCGTCGATGACGTTCGTATGGCCCTTTGCGTTGGCGTGAATCTTGAGGCGGACGTTAAACTGGGTTGGATTTGGGGTACTGCCACCGCTCAGCGCGTGCAGCTCGGCGCCGTGCGCATCTTCAGTTGCCTGGAAGATCAACGTGCCGTTGAGATTGGTGAATCCGGTTGGGTTGAAGCCAATATCGCCGCCAACCGGCGAGATCGTGCTCCCGTCGCTGACGAACAGGCGCGACTTGCTCGCGCCATCAAGGCCGGCGAAGTAGACATTCGATCCGATCGGGAAAAGGAATCCCGCGCCGCCGCCGCCCGCGCTGCCAAGCGTCACCTTCGCCGCCGTCGTTCCGCCGCTCAGCTTGTAGAGCTGAAATGGCAAGCCTGCATCCTGGTAAGTGAAGAACAGCGTGCCGTTCACGTTGGTCAGGTCGCGGAACGACGCGTTCGGGAGCGATGTGACCTTTGTCGCGGTCGTGCCGTCGGTTCGGTAGATCTGCCTGTCCGTGTCGTTGAACTGCGCGGTGAAGAACGCGGTGTTGCCAACGGTGGTGAACGTGTGCGGTGTCGAGCTTTTGAACAAGCCCGGATTGATGTCGGCGATGAGTGCCGTGCCTGCGGCCGTCCCGTTCGTGCGCCACAGTTCCGTGCCGTTGTGATTCCAGTCCATGCCGAACACGAGCTGGCCGTTTACGGTCGTGCCGCGCGTGAACGATGCGGTGCCGAGATCGGTCGGATCGCTGAGCAGCGTCGCACCGCCGCCGCTGGTCGCCCACAACGATTGATCGACGGTGGGATCGGTTGCCGTGAACACGGCGACGCTTCCCACATCGCCGATCCACGCGATGTCTTCGAGTGTTGCGCTCACGGTCGCTTGCGCGCCGGCGCCATTGATCACAAACAGCCCGGGCAAATCGAACAACGAGTAGTAAAAGTTGCCGCTGTTGAAATGAAAACTGACGACGCCGTCAGGCGCGTTGGTGAGTTTGACCGTGCCACCTGGCGTGCCGTCGGTTCGCCAGACCTGCGAGTCGGCGCCGTTGTCTTCGGCGCCGAAGTAGACCACGCCGTTGCCGACGGTGAACCCGTAAGGCTGCGAGCTGCCGGCGCCGGGGTTGATGTCCTTCAACAGCGTCGTCCCCGCAGCCGTTCCATCCGAGATCCACAGCTCGTAGCCGTGATCTTCGTCGATCGCGCTAAAGACGATCTTGTTGCCGAATACCACAGGTCGCGTGAACTCGCTGAGAAACGAAACGCTGGAATCCGGCCCGGCGAAGATGTCCTTCACCAGCACCGCGTCCGCGAGCATCGTGCGCGATTCAAGCGGTTCGATCGCGGTGGATAGTTTCAGGCGTTGCTTAGAATTGCGCCGACAATTGCCACGATGAGATGAACGAGACGTCACGGTAATCCTCCCAATGAGCCCGCAGAAGTGTTCTGAGGCTGATGAGGATACCGTTTGAGTCGGGCGATCCTGCGCGAAATCTTATGTAGTAGATGTAGAAGCGGTGTTAGGTTGAGTAAAGGGTGAAGAGTCGACCGTCTATTTGAGCTTCAGCGAAACGCCTTCCTCTTCCCATTGCTGGACGAGGCGTTTCAGGTCTTTGACCGTCAGATTCAGCTCGCGCGACGTGTCGACCAAGCTCTCGTAAAGCTTCGGGTCGTTCACCAGCGCACCGGCCGTCCCTTGTCCCTTGTCGACTTTTTCGGCGATGGATTGGAACTGATCCAGCAGCTTGGCGATTTGCGTTAACCGATCGCCCATCTGGCGCGAAAGCGATTCGATATTGTTGCCCGCCCGCGTGACTTGCGTGCGGGCATCCGTCATCGTCTCGCTGGCCTGCGTCGAAGTCTTTTGAATGTCGTCGGCGAACTTGTCGAGCTTGGTCGCGATGGCCTTCGCGCTTTCGGTGACTTCGCGAAGGTTGGAGATCGATGTCTTTAGATCGCCCTGAGTCTTGGGATCGCCAACCAGACCATGCATCGCGTCGATCACGCGGCCCACGTTTTTCACCTGGGCGTCCATGTTCTTGATGATGCCCGACTCACGGAATTCACGGACGGTGGTTGTCAGCTCGCCAGCGAGATCGCCGAATTCGGATGGGAGGATGTCACCCAGCCCGACGAACTCCGCCTGAATGAGCTGGCCATTCTTCAGCGGCTCGCTCGACGGGCCATCCGTGGTTTCCAATGTGACCGATGAACCCGCGCCCAGCAGGCTTGCTGTTCGGATGACGGCCTTGATGTTGCCGGGCAGTGCGGGCTCGCGATTGACCGTCGCTTCGAAGAAGACCCGCGCCTTGGTCTCTTCATCGATCCACACGCGCGTGACGTGTCCGCTGTCGACGCCGCGGTAGAGGATGGGCGAGCCGTCCGCCACGCCGTCGGCACGGACGGTGACGAAGCGCACGAGGATCGTCTCAGGACCCCAGAATGCCGCGACGTTTCCGCCGAACTTCAGGATCATCCCGCCAAGCACGACCAACGCGAGCATGACGGTCGCGCCCAGCAGCACATTTCGACTGTAATTAGACATCGCGCGGCCCTTTTAGTGCGAATCCGCGGTTCACGCAAGTAAGTGTGGCCAA
>JACMJD010000322.1 GCA_014380825.1 Phycisphaerae bacterium
CCGGCGAACAGCCAGTAGCCGATGAAGAACACGACCGCCAGCGTGATCAGCCAGGCGCTTTTGCTCTGCAATTCCATGCCGCTGAGCAGCGAATACCCGACGTCAACCGCCTGCGAGTTGCCGAACTCGGCCTTCTGATCGTCGCTGGTTTGGTTCGACAGGACGCGCGTCAGGTTCGGCAGATCCAGCACGCGATCCCAGATGTACGGCCAATTCTGTCGCGCCTTCGTCACTGCGGGATCGCCAAGATCCTGCGCGATCCACGTGACCAGTCCGGCGCCGAACGGCTTTCGCACGAGCCACGGCGACTGGTCGTTCTTCTTCCATTCGATCCAGTGCTCGGTCACCGCGCCGGGCTTCACGGTCGCCCGCGCCATCGTGAACGGACCGGGCAGCGAATCCCAGCCATCATCCTTGGGCTGGACTGTCCCGTCTTGTTTGTACCGCGTGCGGCCGAGCGCGCGCAACGGCTCGGGATCGTTGGTCGTGTCGATGCCTTCCAGATTCACCGGCAGCAGCGCGCCGAACGCAAGCATCTTCTGCCAATCAGCAGGCGTGCAGATCGTGATCGATCCGCCTCGCTTGACGAAGCTTTCCAGCGCGCGGAATTTTTCGTCCGTGCCGCTCTTCAGTTCACCCGGGTCGGCGTTCAGCCAGAGGATCGAATCGATCGCGTCGTAGCCGAGCACGCTTTCCGGAAGCGCCGACGGCTGAACGGAGATGAACGTCACGTCTTCGAGAATTCCGAGCGACTGGCGATAGTCCTGCCAGATCGGCGAGCTGCTGCCGCCGTACACGACCAGCACCAATCGGTTGCCGCGCTTGAATTCGTACGAGTTGCCTTTCGGATCCAGATCCTGAACCGACGAAGTAATCGGCAGGGCAGAAAGCCATTTGCCTGTGCTGCTGCACAGCGAAACCTGCATCAAGTCCTGAAGCGTCTTGAGCGCGTTCGGATCGGTGCGCGAATCAGGCAGGCCGTCTGCGGTGGGTTGAGGCTTGAAATAGATCCGGAACTTTTGTTGGCGTTGGCCAGCGGTACCGCCACTGCCTTCGGTGATGCCGGTTACCGAGATGTTGCGCGTGTAAATCGGGTGATCGCGATCCAGATCTTCCTGCTTCACCCAGAGCTGATATTGATCCGACTTGCTCGTGTCCGGCCGAAGGTCGATGACCATCGGCGTCCAGCATTCGGCGCGAAATCGATTGTCAAACCCGATGCTCTCCACCTGCCCCGTGACTTGGCCAAGGGCAGTTGCACACCAAGCGAAAAGCAGAAGGAGGGCGACGCCCCCCAAACGAAAGTCACACATCTTTCCCCAATTTACGTCCATGCGATGACGCTTTCCACTGGAATCGTGGCATGGGCGTCCCGCCCGTGCGCTCGTCGCTCGAGCGACCAGCGCACTCGCGAGACGCCCATGCCACAATTATTTATGCCCCACGGGCGGCTGTTCGCCGAGGTACTTCTTTGCGATCACGCTGGCCAGATCGACGTTGGTCACGTTCGCCAGCGTACACAACCATGCGACGACGTCGGCGAACTCTTCTTCCAGATTCTCTCGGTCGTCGCCACTGAGCGCGGTGGCGAGTTCGCCCACCTCTTCGATGAAGAACGCGAATGTTTTCGCCCAGCCGCGTTCGCGATCGGCCTTGTCGTAGCGGTCGTAAATGTGCTTCTGAAACTCGGCGATGGTGAGGGAGTTGGGGTTCATGTTGGTCAGACTCTACACCATCTCTCACCCGGCGTGGGGGGGGGGGGCCGCGCGGGGCTACCGCGCCCGGGGATTAAGGCGGGAGGCGACACCC
>JACMJD010000323.1 GCA_014380825.1 Phycisphaerae bacterium
AAAAAGCGCGTCGGCATCATCTGGGCAGGCAACGCGAAACCCGACGCAAAGCGAAACATTCCCGCCCGCCTGCTTCAGCCGCTTGCCGGCTTAGCGCCCGCCAACGTGCAACTGTTCAGTCTCCAGAAACACGACGCAGCAACGTACACCGCGCCGCCACCGCAGCTAAACCTGATCGATCTCGCCCCGCAGCTCACCGATTTTCTAGAGACTGCCGCCGCAATGAGCGCCATGGACCTGATCATCACGATCGACACCGCCACCGCGCACCTCGCTGGCGGACTGGGTCGCCCGACCTGGACTTTGCTGCCATTCTCGCCCGACTGGCGCTGGCAGCTCGATCGCGAAGATTCGCAATGGTATCCAACGATGCGGCTGTTCCGGCAGTCGAAGGAAAACGATTGGACGGAGGTGATAGCGCGGGTCGCGAAAGAACTGGCGAACTTCGGCAAGTGAAAACGGATGCGGCTCGTGAAGTGGGGTCCCGCCGGCGAACCCTGCACATCACGCTGAAGTTGCGCGGTGAAATTGCAGAAGACCGCGTCGAGGAGATTCGCGATCCCCGGAGCGCAGTTGCGGTTCAGCCAATGAACCCGCACGCAGATCGCTTCGAGCGATTTTCGCCGCGAGGTCCAGCGCTGCACCGATCTACGACGCGGTGGAAACATACGTCCGATGTCGCGAAATTATTTTTCACTGGCCAACCGTACAGTTGCCGAATATAGTATCCATACAAACACTGAACAGGGACGGTGGTGACTTCCGTCGAGTTCAGTGGGTTTTGCTTCATCTGCGGATGGACCGAAACCAACGGGTTTGTCGGCAACGGATGCCACCCCGTTCAACCAAGTCACGTTCAGGATCGGGTGCGTTAGCGCCAGTCGGTTTGTTGGGACCTTTCGCTGAAGAGGGAGTCTTCTCGCGAATCTTCGTTTAGCCGTCGCGTCCACGCGACGTTGTTTCGCAAGCGGTTTGCAATATGCATGTGTCGCGAGTTTCGCGACGCGGTTTGCCCGCCGTAGCGATTCACGAACGATTCGCGTTGCTCGCTCTTTCAGACAAGTGCCTACCGATCGCCGCTCACACCCCATCCCGCGCCGGCTGACAAAGATACCCGGCACGAAAATCAAAGGAGCCCACCGTGGCTAAGTCCCTCGATAAGGCGGACAAGAAGTCCGCGCCCGCATCGTCGTCCTCTTCCGCATCGTCTTTGGCGTCATCCGGCTCGTCATCGTCGCCAACCGGTTCCAACGGATCCGGCAACGGTAACCCGTCCGCAACGACAACCGGCCTCGCCGGGAGCGCGCGCGGGCCGTCGACGCAAACCGATTACAGTCGCGATCCCGCCCGCGAATCTGCGCTCACCCGTGCCGTTCAGCAGATCGAAAAGCAGTTCGGCCGCGGATCGGTGATGAAGCTTGACGGCAATAACATCAAGCCGATCGACGGCATCCCGACCGGATCGCTCTCGCTTGACATCGCGCTCGGCGGCGCCGGCATTCCCAAGGGCCGCGTGATCGAAATCTTCGGGCCGGAATCGTCCGGCAAGACCACGCTCACGCTGCACATCATCGCCAGCTCGCAGAAGATGGGTGGCGTGGCCGCGTTCATCGACGCCGAACACGCGCTCGATCCCGCCTGGGCCAAGCGCCTTGGCGTGAAGCTTGATGATCTGCTCGTCTCTCAGCCCGATACGGGCGAACAGGCACTGGAGATTTGCGAGCTGCTCGTTCGCTCCAACGCAGTCGACGTCATCGTGATCGACTCGGTGGCCGCCCTTATCCCCCGTGCGGAAATCGAAGGCGAGATGGGTGATTCGCATATGGGGCTTCAGGCTCGCTTGATGAGCCAGGCGTTGCGTAAGCTCACCGGCGCCATCAGCCGCAGCAAGACGACGGTCATCTTCATCAACCAGATCCGCGAGAAGATCGGCGTGATGTTCGGCAACCCCGAAACCACGACCGGCGGGCGCGCGCTGAAGTTCTACAGCTCGATCCGCATCGACGTGCGTCGCACGCAGACCATCAAGGAAGCGGAAGTGTCGATCGGCGCCCGAACCCGCGCCCGCGTGGTGAAAAACAAGATCGCGCCGCCGTTCCGCGACGCTGAATTCGACATCATGTTCGACCGCGGCATCAGTTACGAAGGCGATCTGCTCGACCTGGCGGTGACGTGCAACGTCGTCGACAAGAGCGGCGCCTGGTTCAACTACAAGACCACCCGCCTGGGCCAAGGCCGTGAGAACAGCAAGCACTTCCTCACGGAGAACAAGGATTTGGCCGATGAAATCAGGCAGGCGGTGCTGCTGAGCAAGGGTTTGTTGGCGGATAAGTCCGCCAAAGACGTGCCCGCAGAGCCCGCCGAAGAGCTGGCTGGCGCGAAGGCCTGATCCACTTTCGCAACCGGCTTGCCGACGCGAGCGTATGATGAATGGTCACGTTCGCGTCGGCGAGCCTGTGTTGCGGAAAACTGTGATTCTGCTCCGCGCCGAAGAGTTTTCTGGAAACATCGGTCGCGGCGCGTAGATTTGTGCTCGCTTTCGTTGTGTTAACGGACTGCATCGCTCGCTGCGTGGGAACGGCGAACGATGCAAAAGATCGGGCACGATCATTAACGCGACACGGCCTCTGTGTATTCGGGGTTGTGAATGGGCTCGCGAGCATTGCCGATTCAACTGTCGTCACGTCGCCTGAGGCTTTTCGCGACATTCATCGTCGCGAGCACAGTCTTCCTTCCGACACATTTTGAATCAGCGTTCGCCGGTGACGCAGTCGCGCCGACTCGCCCGGCGATCAAGCTCGACGATGAGACGCTCGAGCTGACCAATCTCCAATCGCGTTTCGAATCCATCGCGCAGAACATGGCGCCGTCCGTCGTCGCGATCTCGGCGGCGGTCGCGCCGGTTGATGCGGATGATGCGCTGCGCAGCGAAGATCTGAACGCACACAAGCTCGACGCGATCCTCACCCGCGTCACGCGCACGGTCGGCACCGGCTTCGTCATCGACGGCAACGGTTTCATCCTGACGAATGAACACGTCGTCGGCGACGCGAAACAAATCTGGGTCACCACGGACGACCAGAAAGTTTATCCCGCCATCGTCGTCGGATCTGATCCGCGCTCCGACCTGGCCGTGCTGAAAATCCCGGCGGACAAATTGAAGGCGGTGACGTTCGGGACCGTCGGACAAGTTCGGCGCGGCGAATGGACGATCGTTCTCGGAAACCCATACGGCCTGGCCGGCTTCGGTGAAATGGCGATGAGCGTGGGTGTCGTCAGCGCCGTTGATCGCAGCCTGGGGAAATTGTCGGCGCGCGAAAATCGTCTTTATAGCAATCTCATTCAGACCACCGCACAAATCAATCCCGGCAACAGTGGCGGGCCGTTGTTCAATATCGCGGGCGAGGTAATCGGTCTGAACACCGCCGTAGTGATGCCGCAAAAGCAGACGAATGGGATCAGCTTTGCCATGCCGATCACCAACGAGCTGCTCGCGAAAGTGCGCGATCTCAAAGAAGGCCGCGAAGTTGTTTACGGTTACATGGGTGTGAGCGTGAACAATCCCACGCCGCGCCAGCGGCGCGAAGCGGGGGCGCCGATCGACGGCGGGCTGCTGATCGAATCAGTGGAGAACGATTCCCCCGCGTCGGTCGCTTTGATGAAAGCCGGCGACATGCTGATCTCGATCGGCCAGACCATCGTGCGCGACAGCGATCAGTTCGTGCGCGTCGTCGGCGACGCGACGGTCGATCGCGCGATTTCGGTGAAGATTATCCGCGACGGCAAACCGCTGTCGTTCGATCTGACTTTGCGTCGCCGGCCCGGCACTGCGGTCGCGGTGACGCAGGAACTTCAACGGCTCCGCTGGCGGGGATTGCTGTTCGGCCCGATCCCGGCGAACTGGAACCGCGATCAGAAAACCCCGCAAACTGGCGTGATGGTGCTTGGCGTCGATCCGAACAGCCCGCTCGCGGATGGCCTGGCCAGCGGCAACGTCATCACGGCGATCGCGGGAAAGCCGGTGAGCGATCTGCTGTCGCTCCAGCGCATTATCAACGACACGCCCGCCGCGCAGTGCAAGCTTACACTTGCCACGCCCGCCGACGCGAATATCGCTCAGATCGAGCCGTAAATTGTCGTCCTAATTGTGAAGGCGCGCGGGCACGACTACACTTGCTCACGCGCTATGAAAACTCCCATCTGTCATCGACTTGTCGTCGCCACGTTTTGCGGCTTCGCGTTCTTTATCACGAATGCGCTGGCCGCGCCGGTGACGTTCGTTGTCAAGTTCGACGAATCGGTCCGCAAGGAACCGGTCACGGGTCGGCTTGTCATCTATCTGAACAAGGCGTCGCTGCACGCGAGCCCGATGCACAAGCCGGCCGAGGGATTTGTCGAGGAAGATCCGCAGCCGATCTTCGGCGTCGACGTCACCAACGCCAAATCCGGCGACGCGATTACCGTCGACGATTCGGCCACCGCGTTTCCCAGGAAACTCAGCGAGCTTCCCGTGGGCAAGTATCGCGCGCAGGCCGTGCTGGACATGAAGGACGAGAACAGCGCGTGGCAGCGTGAAGCTGGAAATCTGTATTCTGATGTCGTCGCGTTCGACACGTCCACCGCAGGCGTGACGCCGGTGCAGATCGAGCTGAAGCGTGTGGTAAAAGAAATGGAACCCAAAGGAAAGAACGTCGAATTCGTGCAGATCCGGTCGCAACTGCTGTCGGATTTTCACAAGCGCGACGTTTACCTGCGTGCCGGCGTGGCGCTGCCGGTGAATTACGATCGCAACCGTTCATATCCCGCGGTGTATGAAGTGCCCGGTTACGGCGGCGATCACAGGATGGCGATTTACGAAGCCGCCCGCCGCGCGAATCGCGCGAAGGGCTCGGTTGCGGAAGAAGTGGCACAGAACACGTTCTGGATTTTCCTCGATCCCGAAAGCCCGCACGGCCACACGCTGTTCTGCGATTCGGATGTCAACGGCCCTGTCGGGCAGGCGCTGATCAAAGAACTGATTCCCGAACTCGAAAAGAAATTCAAGCTGATCGCGCAGCCGTCCGCGCGGATCATCACCGGCCATTCGTCGGGCGGATGGTCATCGCTCTGGCTGGCGACGGAATATCCGGATGTCTTCGGCGCGTGCTGGGCGAGCTCGCCCGACCCGGTGGATTTCCGCCGGCTCGAGCTGGTCGACATCTACGCTGACGCGAACATGTACACCGATTCGCAGGGGAAGGAATTCAGCGGCGCGCGCTTCGACGGAAAAGTGACGATGACCACGCGCGACGAAAACGGCATGGAGCAAGTGCTCGGCAATCACAACAACACGGCCCAGCAGTGGGATTCCTGGCAAGCCTGCTGGGGCCATCGCAATGCCGACGGCAATCCAAAGCCGCTGTTCGACGCGGTGACCGGCGTGATCGATCACGCGGAGGCGGAATCGTATCGACGGTTCGATATCGCCGATCGATTGAGGAAAGATCCAAACCGCTTCGCGCCGATCTTCCGCAGCAACATTCGCCTGGTTTGCGGGGAGCAGGACACTTATTTTCTTAACGAAGCGGTCGGGCTGCTAAAAGATGACTTGGAAAAAGCTGATCCCGCAAAGCGGGTGAACGCAGGCTACATCAAGCTTGTGCCGGGCGACCATCAATCGGTCACCGAGAGCGGCGCAATGAAAGCGTGGCCGACGGAGACGATGGTTCACCTTCGCAAGGCAGGTCATCTGAAGGCGGCGGCGACGACTCAACGCGCTCCATGAAGAAAGCCTGTCATCCAGAGCGGTACGCCGCGAAGGATCTGGCTTCACGCGTCGGCTAGATCCTTCGCGGCGTAGCGCTCTGGATGACAACCCTGCTAGCTTGCGTGCATCGGTTGCAATTCCTCACGCGCTCTCCAACAATTCCACCGCTTATGATTTCCTCGCGCGACATCCGCCAGCAGTACATCGATTTCTTCGTGAAACGGCACGCCCACACGTTTGTGCCGAGCTCGTCCGTCGTGCCGCACCATGATCCGACACTGCTGTTTACCAACGCAGGAATGAACCAGTTCAAGCCGATTTTCCTGGGGCAGGAAAAGCGTTCGTACACCCGTGCGGTCAACACGCAGAAGTGCATCCGCGCCGGCGGCAAGCACAATGATCTGGATGACGTGGGCCGATCGCGCCGGCACGGAACGTTTTTCGAAATGCTCGGCAACTGGTCGTTCGGAGATTATTTCAAGCGCGGCGCGATCGAGATGGCGTGGGAATTAATGACCCAGGTCTGGAAGATGGACGCATCGCGCCTGCACGTCACCTGCT
>JACMJD010000324.1 GCA_014380825.1 Phycisphaerae bacterium
GATCTGCGAGATGAGCTGATTGACGCGTTGCTGATCGGCAATGTTGTCGCGGATTTCTTCCAGCAGCGGCATCGTCTCTCGACTGATTCGTTCGATCTGCTTCGCCTGCTCACGACGAGTTTCCAGGCTGCGCTGGCAATCGCTCAATCGCGACCAATCCATGCCCGGATGTGCGGGCGGCGATACTTCAAAGCCATCGCGACAGAATTCGTTCAGCGCATCGATCAACTTCATCGGTGCTGCGCCGCGCTTCATTACGCCGCCTTCGGTCGCGTCGATCACGCGCGATTTCGTTTTGGCGAAGTCACGCTCGAAGTGCTGCAAGTAGGTGAACAGCCGCTCCTCGGTGTACGTGGGCCGACCTTGATAATCCGGAATGCGGCGGAGGATTTTGCGATCGCGGACGATCTGTTCCCACTGCTTCATCTCCAGCGTGTTGAACCGCGACAGCTCCGGCCGCCAGACGTCTTCGTAGCTGGTGCCCGGCGAATAGCACAAGCCATCGCTGAAGCCGAGATCCTGGCCGACCAAGATGATCGGATCGCAGCCCATGTGCTCCGCGAGATAGAACGCCAGGTGAGCCACGGTCGCGCCGCTGGTCAGTCGCGGGCGATCCAGATTCATCTCGCTGATCAACCCGTCAGCAAATTCGTTTCCGAGCAGACTCAACGGTCCTGGATTAAGATCGAACACCGCGTTGCTCGCCTTGGGTTCGGCGATCAGCTCGGTCGTCAGATCTTTTGGAAGCTTCTCGAAGAACCGCGTACAGATCTCGTGGTAATCCAGCGACGTGACGAACTGCGGCCGCACGCCGATTTCCAGCAGCGGCTGAAGCGTCGTCTGCACTGCGATGATGACCGACTTGCCCTGCGCGTCTTTCAGCAGATGCATGTTCTTCCGCAACGACGGCCCCGCCGACACGATGATCGCGGGCTTTTTCGCGTAGCAGTTCTTCAATCGCCCCACGCCCGGCGAGCTTACGTACCACGGCAGATTGCGTGCGATGTTTTCGGATGTTCGCCGACCGTTGATGACGAGCGTTGCGATCGTCGTGCGCACATAGCTCTCGAACTCG
Source organism: Phycisphaerae bacterium (assembly GCA_014380825.1). The sequence goes on from JACMJD010000324.1 coordinate 1,076, forward strand.
TTCGTCCAGAATTGGAACTGCTTGTAGAAGTCTGGCACCAGTTGAATGCTCGGCGCGTGCGTGATCGACTGAAGCCCCAGACTTACGGCGGGCATGTGCCGCTGAAGTCGCGCGAACAGATCGGCCTTGTCCAACTCCGTGAAAAACATCACGCGGTTGCCGAGGAGAAGATCGGAAAAATCGCGCGATTCGAACGCGGTCCGCAACATCACGAGGTCGGGCTCGAATACGCAAAGGACTGCATCGTCGCCCGCGCGGTCGAACAACTCGGCGACGTGATAGCCCAGCCCGAAGCCCCAGATTGCGAAGGCGGCGCGATCTTCCAGCGGCAGCGGATCGATCAGGCGTTTGGCCTCATCGAGCGGATCATGACGGGTGTGCAACAGAATCTCGCGACCGTCCGCCGTCGTCATGACCAGTGTTGGCGCGCTATTCTTCGCGCGCGATGGACTCAGCGAATAACTTGGAAGCGACTCCATCGCCTCGATGTTGGCAGCCAGCTTCGGATCGACCGCCCACAGCGCCGCCAGGTTGGCCAGATAAGGTGCGGACTCATCCATGATGAATCGCGTCGAGTGATCGTTTTGCGTGTCCTTCATAGTTGGCGCACCATCGGCGGCTATGATTGGTTATCGGACGCTTGAGCATGAAAGGTTGAGGAACTCGCGATGAAAGACTTTCTGTTCGACGCGCCACTGTGGATCCTGTGCATCCTGGTGGCCGCGGGCGTGGCGATCTGGTGGGCGGGCAATAATCGAACGGACAAGCCGCTCAAACGCGTCGGACTAAGCGTGTTGGTGGCCGGGATCGCGCTGGCGCTGACCAGCTATTTCTTCGACACCGACGCCGAAAAAGTTACGCGCAAGACCGAGCGGCTTGTGGCCGCCGTCAACGCGCGGGATTGGAAGACGTTCGAATCGATCCTCGATCCGCAGACCCGGTTCACGATCTATCGCAACCGCGACGACATCGTAAAAGGCGCCAAGGAGAGCGCCGACGCGATCGGCCTGAAGAGCGCGCGCATCACCGGCATGACGGTCGACAAGAAGGACACGGTAATCTCAATCGACCTGCGCGCCCTAAGCGAGCAAGACCGCACGGGGGGCCGGCCGATCGTCACCGATTGGCGCTTCGACTGGCAAAATCTCGGCACCGGCTGGAAGCTGACGACGATCACGCCACTGAAGAGCGAACAGGTGAGCGCGGAGGAGATTCAGAGGAATCTGTCGCGTGTGCAATGAAGGAGAAGAACTCTAAACCACCAAGACACCAAGAATTCAAATACGGAGTCTTGGTTTTGCCTTCTTGGTGCTCTTGGTGCCTTGGTGGTTAATCGGTTTTTCCCCGCATTCGTTCGAGCGCTCTGTGATCAGTCAGATCGAACTGCAGCGGCGTGACCGTGATGTAGTTGTTCCGCAGCGCCGCCACATCCGTGTCGTATTCGCTTTCTCCTAAACTGAAGACGCTGCTGTTCCAGAAGTAATCTCGGCCGCGCGGGTCTTTGCGCTGGTCGTAGGTGTCGGCCCAGGGCCGCGTACATTGGCGGACATATCTGATGCCCTTGGGCGCTTCGCTGGCCTCGAGCGCGGGGATGTTGATGTTCGCGACCTGGCCGGGCTTCAGGCCGAGCGCTACGACTTTCTCGATCGTCTCGCGTGCGAGTTTAGCTGCGCGCGGATAGTCGATCGGGATCGGTGATTTCAGCAGCAGCGAAACCGCCACGCTCGGCAGACCCAGAAACGCCGCCTCGATCGCGGCTGCCACGGTTCCGCTGTAGATCACGTTGATGCCGACGTTCGTGCCGGAGTTCATTCCGCTGACGACTAGATCCGGCGCCCGCGGCAGAAGTTTCGCAATCGCCAGCTTCACGCAATCCGCCGGCCGACCGTCGACGGCGATGCCGGTGAACGTGTCTTCCACCGTCATCGGATTCGTCAGCAGCGGCGTGCTGATCGTGATGCCATGGCCGGCCGCGCTTTGCACGGTCTCCGGAGCAATAACATGCACCTCGCCGAGCTTGGTCAACTCGCGATACATCGCGACAATGCCGGGCGCTAGTATTCCGTCGTCGTTGGTCAATAGGATTAACATGAAGCGCCTAGTGTAGCATCGACAATGGTTCGACTCACCCGTGCCCAAGTTCGCGAGATCGACCGCCGGGCGATTCGGGATTTTCACATCCCGGGAATCGTACTGATGGAAAACGCCGCGCGCTCAGCCGCCGATGTCGCGTGGCAGATGGTTGGCGCACAACCCGCGCGGTTCGTTACGATCTTCTGCGGCCCCGGAAACAACGGCGGCGACGGCTTGGCGGTGGCGCGGCACATGCACAATCGCGGCACGCATGTCGAGATCGTTCCGGTCTTCGATCCGGCCAAGCTCGCCAGCGATGCGCTGACCAACTGGCGTATCGTCGAAGCGATGAGGCTCGAACTGGTCCCGCTCGACGAAGCCGAAGATGCGTTGGCGCGCCAACCGGAGCTTGTAATCGACGCCTTGCTCGGCACCGGTTTCACAGGCGAGCCGCGCGACGCAATCGCCCGGGCGATCGATCTGATCAACCGCGAATGCAAATCGCCCGTGCTCGCGATCGACGTCCCCAGCGGCTTGGACTGCGACACGGGTCAGCCCGCCGGCTTGTGCATCCGCGCGACGACCACCGTAACGTTCGTCGCCGAGAAGTCCGGCTTTATCAATCCGGCTGCGAAGCCGTTCCTGGGCCGCATCGTCGTGGGCGACATTGGCTGTCCGGCGCAACTGCTGCCGGCGCAATAGTTTACCCATCCTTCGCAAATACCCTTAATTATCAATACTTTGCTATTTCGGCGTCCGCCGACTAATATTTGAAACTGAGTCATTACGGTCTAGCTATGACTCACTGCGGGCTTTGGGTTTGAAACAGATTAACGATCGCCGACGCAGGGTTCCGCTGCGGCCAACAGAGGTCCAAGGAGGAGAACTGCATATGCGTACACAGATCTTGCGCGCGGCTGCGCTCGCGGCCGTAATCGGGGGCGGGGGAATTTCCTCTCAGGCTGGTCTTATTACGTCCAGTCACATTGTGCCCGTTCCAGTTGGCACGGTTGGCTCGGGCAATGGAACTCTCGACTTCCTCTTCTTTACAGAATCCAACGGTGGTGCGGGGAATTCCTCCGGACCATTCAACGGCGACAACGCGAATACACAAATGCCAACTGGCAACGGCAACACGACTTCCAACGAGTCGTTCATCACCTCGATCGGTGAGCTTCGCGCGTTCTACATTCTAAACTTTCCCAATGGCTCCGGCGGCTCCACCGTGAATCAGCTCGTCGTGATGGTCGACGTCAACGAGACGGGCGGCCCGCAGACGATCAACCTCGACACCTTCGACATCATTCGCAATTTCACCGCGTTCGCGGGAAGCGATCCGCGGAACGCGCCGTTCTCCAACGACATCACCTCCTCACAACAGAACGCGACCAACGCCACGTTCTCCGGCGGAACTGTGCTGGCCAACTTGGACAGCAGCCAGAAGGTTCTAGCGCAGGTTTCCGTCGGCGCGGGCCACGCTGATCAGGCGATCTTCACCGGCATCAATCCGTTTGATGCCGCATACGCCGACTCGGACCGTGTCCTGTTGCACTGGGTGAGCTCCGACCACGACAACGGCGGCGAAACCGTCTTCGTGAGCGGTTCGATTGCTTCGCAAGACTTCGTCCCGGAACCGGCCAGCCTGGGTCTGCTCGCGGCGGGTGGACTGCTCGTCTCGCGACGGGCTCGCAGGCGGTAGGTGCGATCGCATCATTCTGATCCAACGAACTCGGGCCGATCCGCATGGATCGGCCCGAATCATTTGCGTGCCCTAATGATACGAAGGGTGACCGACGGGACTCGAACCCGCGACGTCCAGGACCACAACCTGGCGCTCTACCAACTGAGCTACGGCCACCATCGACTTCGCCACAACAATTGCTGCGACGGCACGGGAAGTTTATCCCGTCGTGACGCGAAAGTGTCAACAGTTCACCGATATCGCTCGTTTCCTGTGTGTTCTCGTTGGTTTTTCCGATTGTGGACCAAGCGGCGCGTGAGCAGCGACATCTTGACATGCGTTCCCCCGTTAACTACGTTTTAACCGCGTGGGCGAAATCCATCTTCGAGTGCCGCCGAAGCGTTTTGAACCGCTTGGGCCGATGTGCCGATACGGCATGACACGGGATGTCTGAACCTGACAGCAATACGTTGGGCCTCAGTTCAAACCTCGACACCGAGGTTGGCAAAGTCGTTGTCGACATGGGTCTGGCGACCCGCACCGAAATCGACTTCTGCCGCGAGCAACAAAAGCAGGCCTCCGATCCAAATCAACGCTCGCTTGCCGATCTGTTAGTTGAAAATAGTTTCATCACGGCCAACCAAGCCAAGCGCATTCGCAGCTCGCTTGATGAACGCCGCAGCAGTCAGATCCCTGGCTATCAGCTCCTCGGCATGATCGGCAAAGGCGCGATGGCCAAGGTGTACAAAGGCAAACAGCTTTCGCTCGACCGCATCGTCGCGATCAAAGTTCTGCCGAAACGCATGAGCGAGAACGGCGAGTTCGTCGACCGCTTCTATAAAGAAGGACGCGCCGCCGCCCGACTTTCGCACAACAACATCGTGCAGGCGATCGACGTCGGCAGCACGCCCGACAACTTCCATTACTTCGTGATGGAATTCGTCGAAGGCAAAACGCTGTACGACCTGATGCAGCCGCCGCCGATCGGTGAGGGGCGCGCGTTCACCGAGCAGGAAGCGCTGGACGTCACCATCCAGATCGGCGAGGCGCTGGCACACGCGCACCGTCGCGGGCTGATTCATCGTGACGTGAAACCGAAGAACATCCTGCTCACCCCGCAAGGCGTCGCAAAGCTGACCGACTTGGGGCTCGCGCGCGAGAAGGACGACAAAGACGCCGCCAACTCCGAGGCGGGCAAGGCGTACGGCACGCCCTACTACATCAGCCCCGAACAGATCCGCGGCGAAGTCGACATCGACTTCCGCGCCGATATCTATTCGCTCGGCGCTACGATGTATCACCTCGTGACCGGTCAGCCCCCGTTTGATGGCGACACCCCCAGCGCCGTGATGCACAAGCATCTGAAGACGCCGCTGATTCCGCCGGATCATCTGAACACCGAGCTCAGCGCCGGCATTGGCGAGATCATCGAAGTCGCGATGGCCAAGAACCGCGACGATCGATATCCATCGACCGAAACCATGCTGGAAGACTTGCGCCTGCTCGCCAAAGGCGAATCACCGATCCACGCCCGCCGCCAAGTCGACATCGACGCGCTGGCGGGGATGGATCAGCAAGGCGCGCAGACCGTCGACCTCGAGCCGCACACGTTCCGACGAGCGCTCTCGTGGGACAGCCCGCTGATGATCCTCATGCTGATCGGCTGTGCGATTTCGGTGGTCCTGAACGTCATACTCCTGCTCGTGACGCTCTCGCGATGACGCGCGTGATTACCTCTCAAATGCCGGGCTCCTCACGTAATCAAATCTTTCTGCTACAACTCCCCGCATGAGTTCCCTCGCTTTCATCGGTCTCGGAATCATGGGCAAGCCCATGGCCGGCCACCTTCTGGGTGGCGGAAATAAGCTGGTCGTTCACTCGCGCACGAAATCGAAGGCGGACGATCTACTGAAGCGCGGCGCGACATGGGCCGAGTCTCCGATGGCCGCCGCGAAAGGTGCTGACGTCATCTTCGTCTGCGTCACCGACACACCCGACGCGCAAGAGGTGATCATGGGCGCGCGCGGCATCGTGCAATCCGCCAAGCCGGGAGCGATCGTTATCGATCATTCCACGATCTCCCCCACCGCCACGCGCGAGATGGCCGAGGCGCTGGCGAAAAAAAAAGTCACGCTGCTTGATGCCCCCGTCTCCGGCGGCGACGTCGGCGCGCGCGACGCGACGCTCTCGATCATGGTCGGCGGCGACGAATCCTCACTCACGCGCGTCGAGCCGCTGCTGAAACGTATTGGCAAGAACATCGCTCACTGCGGCCCGAACGGCGCGGGCCAGCTCACCAAACTCGTCAACCAGATTCTCGTGAGCGTGACGAACCTGGCCGTCTGCGAGGCGATGACCTTCGCCAAGCGGAACGGACTCGACCTGGCGAAAACGATTGAAGCCGTCGCCGGCGGCGCTGCCGGAAGCTGGCAACTGCAAAACCTTGGCCCCCGCATGGCAATCGCCGACAACAAGCCTGGCTTCATGGTTGACCTCCAGCAAAAAGATCTCCGCCTCATCCTGCAACGCGCCGAGACCGAAAATCTCTCCCTGCCCGCGACGAGCCTGGTCCACCAACTCTTCAGCGCCGCTCAAGCCGCCGGTCATGGGAAGGATGGAACGCAGTCGCTGTTTACCGTCCTGGAAAAACTCGCCGCGCTGCATTGAACCCTCCGCAGGCGTTTGGGTTCGTTCTGCTATATTTGATATGGTTTCGCATCACGATCTCCGTCAACTTTCTCCACATCTCGCTGCTGCTGCACCGCTTACGGCGCGCGTCTGATCCATGGCTTTTGGGTTCGCCTACCGGATTTCACAAAGTCCGATTCCCACCGAAGAAGGCGACGATTGGAGCGAGGAAAAAATCGCTCCTCCCATATACCTCGCGCGCTGCGCGCCACATGCTTCGTTTGCGCAGCGCAATTTGAAAATCACGCGCAGTTACGTCCAATCGCGGAGAAAAAAGTATATTTTGTGTTTCGTTGCGTTGCGCGCCGCAACGATTCCCCCGGCGCACACACGACCTCTTGCACTGCCCCGGATTCGATCGCTGAATCAAACCGCGGATACAGAGTTGCCGCGAAACGAATCCGGACCGGCGTGATCGGCGGGCATGCTTCAAACCCGTCCAAAAGCCGACCGTCCGATAATTATTGTCGAAATCACGCGCCACCAGTCGATAGGACGACATGCTCCCGACCCAAGAAACGTGGCAACCGGTACGCATCCTTCGCGATCAGTTCGAATCCAACGTCGCAGCCCTCGCCTGGCGGGATGCGAAGTTGGCCGAGCAGATGCGCGACTGGCAGCCGTCTTGCGATTATCTGGTTGGCTTCGCGGATCGGAACTTGCGCTTGGCGAAACTCGTCGACGGCAAACAGCAGTTGCTGCCGAATCCGGTGCCGGCCACGAGCGCGGCACAGATCGCCAAGCGTCTGTTTCCATCCGGGCGATGCAGTGAGCCGGTGATCGTCGCGGGGCTCGATCAGGGTTGGCTCTGGGCGACTCTGTTCAAGCTGGAAATTCACACCCCCTCGGCGCCGGGTCATACGCCGCCTTTGTATTTTTTGACGGCCGATCTCGAGCGGCTGTGGGTCGTGCTGCATCTGCACGACTGGAAAGATCTGATCACCGATGGCCGCACGCTGATCTTCGCCGGCGCGGATTGCGTCGCGCAAGCACAGCAGCACATGGCCGCCAATCTGCATCTGCCGATTCCGAAATTGTCGGTCACGGTCGATCCGCAAACCTGGGCCAACGGATCGAACATCGATTCGGTCACCAGTTTCGCGGTTCAGGCGGCGAGCAATCGACTGCGCCAGACCTCGCTTCGGCTTGATGCGCAATACAGCAGTTACGATGCGGTCGATTCGATGACAAATTCATCGCGCCCGCTGCGGATCATGGGCATCACGTCGCGCTTCACAACGTTCCTGCAATATTCGATGCGCGACTGGCTGGAAGCGTTCGAATCGCTCGGCCACGACACGCTGCTGGTGATCGAGCCGCAGAATGCGGCGCAGTTCAACGCGCTGACGTTTGCCGACGAATGCCAGCGATTCAAGCCGGACATGATCGTGATGATCGATCACTTCCGCGGCGAGTTTGCGGGGCTGCCGACGAACATTCCGTTCGTGATGTGGATTCAGGATCAGCTCCCGCACATCTTTAGCAACCACGCCGGGGAATCGCAGAAGGCGTTTGACTACACGATCGGTTATGGCCGCGATGACTGCGTGCATTCGCACGGATATCCGTCCGAGCGATTCATGCCCGCGATGGTGGGCACCAACCCGCGACGGTTCGTGCCGCGCCGAATTCGCGGCGATGAATATGATCGCTTCGCCTGCGATGTGTCGTTCGTCAGCCACTGCTCGACGCCGGCGAAGACGCTGCTGGAACAGGAGATCGCGCGACAGAGCGCGCCCGAATCGAAACGGTTGCTCGAATCGATCTTCGACAAGTTGAACGCGCGATACGAAGCCGGCGAATCGGTCACGATGCGGCACGAGTTCAACGAGTTCATCAGCGCGTCGCTGGCGGAGACGAAGCTTCACGTCGACAACCCGGCGCAACTGCTGAACATCTTCAGCCACAAGATCAACAATGCGATGTTCCGACATCAGACGCTGCGCTGGCTAGCGGAGCTGGATGTTCGCCTGAATTTGTACGGGCGGGGTTGGGAGAACAATCCCGAGTTCTCGCGTTTCGCGCGGGGCGTGGCGGATAACGAAAGTCAGCTTTCGGCGATCTACCAATCGAGCAAGATCAACGTTCAAGTCTCGCCCTTCGGCGCGGCGCACCAACGTGTCTTTGATGGCCTTGCCGCCGGTGGATTCTTCCTGTTGCGCGCCTGTCCAGGTGATCGGGCTGATCGGATTTATCGCGACCTGTGGGATTGGTGTGTCGCCAACGACGTCCGGAGCGACGCGCAGCTCCGCAAGTCGGCCGACGCGACGGCGCGCGGGTATATGGAAGAACTGACGCGAATCAACAATATCGGTCCGCTGGATGGCGGTTTCGAATTCATGCCTGGTTTAGCGGTTGCTGCGGCGGGCGGATTCACGAGAAACGCGAGCACGCTGTGGACGGAATACGATCGCGTCGCGTTCGCCGGCAGGGAAGAACTGCACGAGCGCGTGGGGCATTTCCTGTATGACGATGCCGACCGCGCCCAGGTGACGCGCGGCATGCGCGATCGCGTGCTCGAATGCATGACGTACAAGGCCGTCGCGAAGCAGACGATGGAGTTCGTGACGAATGATCTGCTGCGGCAACGCGCGGCGGGTGATGATCGACAGGTGATGGCGGCTTGAGGGACCGTGGCATCGGCGTCCCGCC
>JACMJD010000325.1 GCA_014380825.1 Phycisphaerae bacterium
CGTGGGGCGGCACCAGCAGCACCCTGTCGCAGATCGTCGTGCGCATCTTCCGATTGCCGGTGCTGTACACGCTCTTGGCGGCGCTGGGCGCGAAGGTGTGGATGGACACGGACGCGGCCAACCAGCTGCCGGCGATTATCGATCGCACATGCGCGTATCTGTCCGATGCGCTCGTGCCAATCGCGCTGATCACGGTGGGCGTGCAACTGGCCGCCAATCCGCGCTGGCCGCGATGGAGGCCGCTGTCGCTGGCGCTGTTCCTCCGGTTGATCGTCGGCCCGATCCAGATGGCGCTGCTGCTCTGGACGTTCCACCACTTTGGCGTGAAGTCGCTGGACCTCTGGCCATGGCCCGCGGAGCTGCTCATCCTCACCGCCGCCGTGCCGACCGCGATCAATACGCTGCTGCTCACGCTGGAGCTCGGCGGGGATGCAGATCTCGCCGCCGACACCGTCTTCTGGTCGACGATCTTCTCGTGCGTGACGATCACCGGATGGTTGATCGTGATTCGGTGGATGATGGGGTGAGTGACGAGTGAACGACCAAACGTCGGAGCTTTCGCCGTTTTACTTGTTACTCGTTATCGATTTCGACTTCACGGATACTGCCGTCGCTCCACGCCGTCAAACAGATCTTGAAGATCCAGCGCGGCCGTGTCGAACTCATCGCCGCCGTTGACGACATCGAGTTCCAGGTCGTTGGCCTTCAGCGTGTCGCGGTCGCCGCCGCCCATGAGGGTGTCTTGACCTTTTCCGCCGTCGATCAGGTCGGTACCCATTCCGCCGTTGATGATGTCGTTTCCGCCGCTGCCGAGGATCGTGTCGTTGCCCAGTCCACCGGCGATGTTGTCGTTGTGGCCGCCGCCGTCGATGTAGACGCCGGGCGCGCCGTTGCCGACCCGCACCACGTCGCTGCCGTTGCCCGCGTGAATCTGAATCGCGCCGACGCGCGCCGCGTTGTAGCGCTTCGTCACGCCATTGAGGAAGAAGTGCAGGTAGCCCTTCTTCACATCGATCGCGATATTGTCCTTCACGGACGTGCCTTGCAGAATCAACTTCACGCGCGGGACCGGCGTGAGAAGCGGCGGCGTGACCGGTCCTCCGGCCGCAAAGAGCTGGCGGGATTCGAGCGGTTCAATGTGGACGGGCGAGTCAACGCGAGAATGTCGGTGAGGAATGCTCATGGTGTAGGAGTAATACTACACGCATTGGCGGAGTTGTTCGACGAATTCCTGGCGAATGCGGACGAAATTCATCGAGCCCGCTGAAACTGCGGTTTTTGCGACAGGGAAAGCACTTTCGTCCACCAGCGCATGAATTGGACGGTTAAGAAAGTCAGTGGCAGGAACAGCAGGAGGAGCGCCCCGTACAGCGGGCGGACGTACGCCGTGACGAACGCGGCGTCGTAGACGATCAGCCACATCAGGCCGTACAGCATGAGCGTTTGTCCGGCGCGGCGGGTGTCGCCGATGACGCGACGAATGACCACCACGAGGATCGCAAACGCCACCGCCGCCGCGGCGGGCAGGGCGAGGCCAGGTGTGATCCAGAGCGCGTTCACCCAGTCGGCGCCAAATTTCGGATAGCGGCGAAATCCGACCAGCGCGATGCACATGACGTCGACGCACGCGAGCCCGCCCAGCACCGCCCACCAGTGAACGCGCGTGAGCGGCGGGCGCTTCGCTTCCCAGACGTATGCGATCGTCGAGATGACCGTCACGTGATTCAGCAGCAGCAGCGGATGCCACAGCAGCGGTAAGCGCGGGGCGGCGATCGTCGCGTGAAAAAACCGGATCAATCCAAGCGTGAGCAAGCCCGGCGCGACGAGATATTTGCCGGCGAAATCGTAGAAGGTGATGAGCAGCGCGGTCCAGATCAGTAGCACGAAGCTGAGCGCGCCCGCCTCGGTAAATCGTGTGACGTACAGGCCCGCGATGAGCGCGGCCAAGCCGAAGATCGCACAGACGACGTGCGCCGCGACAACGCCGATGCGTCCGGAGGGGATGGGCCGATGCGATGCCATCTGCGAGTCGCGGCGGCGATCGTTGATGTCGTTCAGGCTCATGCCGAACCCGTACAACCCCAGCGACATCACCGCGACCGCCGCCGCGTGCGGCGGGTTCAGGTAATCCGAAATCGGCCTGCCATCCATCGCGCGCCACTGCGCCCAGATCATCACAGCGCACAGGCTGTCCGAGATCGCGGTGAAGACCAGCGCCATGCGCGAAAGCTGGAGGACAGTGAGCAGGCGTTGGGAAAAGATGCTGAGCACAAGTGAAGGTTACTTGTTACCGGTTCCTTGGTAAAACTCACTCGCGTGAGCAGTGACTTTCCCAAGTCGGTTGTCGAAGGCGTGCCGAACGGCGCTCGCATCGGAATTGTGGCGGCACGATTCAATCAGGACATCGTCAATGCGCTGCTGTCCGGTTGTCTGCATCGGCTGGAGCAACTCGCACTGAAAAAGATTCGAATGGAAGTTCACCATGTGCCCGGCGCCTTTGAACTTCCCGTGACCGCCAAATTGCTGATCGACGCGGGAAAGGTCGATGCGGTCATCTGCCTGGGCTGCGTGATTCGCGGCGACACGCCTCACTTCGATTACGTCGCCGGCGAAGCGGCGCGCGGCATTCAGCAGGTGGCGATCGATACCGGCGTGCCGGTGATCTTCGGCGTGCTCACAGTGGAAAACGAACAGCAAGCGCAGGATCGCATCGGCGGCGCACAGGGTCATGCCGGTGTTCGGGCCGCGGAGGCAGCGCTGGAGATGATTGCGCTGCGCGAGCGCATCAAACCGTCGACCGAATCGTCCTAACCGCGCACGATCCACTTCAGCATCTCAAGCGGCTTTGCACCCTGGCCCTGCATCAGGATTCCGACTCGGAAAATTCGACCGGCGGCCCAGACGA
>JACMJD010000326.1 GCA_014380825.1 Phycisphaerae bacterium
TGATGACCGAGGCGATGGAACTGCTCCTGCGGCACGCGTTCACGAAGATGAAACTGCACCGACTCGAGGCAAACATTCAGCCGGACAACTCGGCGTCGATCGCGCTGGTTCAGCGTTGTGGATTTCGAATGGAGGGTCGTTCGCCGCGATATCTCAAGATCGCCGGGCGATGGCGAGACCATGGGCGCTGGGCGATCACGATCGAAGATTGGCGCGGACGTTTGGCGTCGCGCAAGACCAGGCGATCCAAGGTCTGAAGCATGCACCGTAAATCGAAGGACATTGTTCATCAGCGCGATCCACAACATCGGCCAAGCGTGCGCGCGATGATGGCGGTGGGTCGAATGTACTCGCGGATGTTTCATCAGCTCGATGTGCTCACCCCGTGCACCCTACCGCGCACCGGGCCGGCGATCCTGGTTTGCAATCACACCAGCAGCATCGATCCGGTCCTGATTCAGTCCGTCTGTCCCCGGCTGATCGTGTGGATGATGGCGCGCGAGTATTACGAGCTGCCGTCACTCAAATGGGGCTTCGATCTGCTCGAGATCATCCCCGTCGAACGCTCCGGCAAGGACATGGCCGCGACCCGCGCAGCGCTGCGGGCGCTAGCCAACGGTCGAATCCTGGGCGTATTCCCGGAAGGACGGATTGAAACGGAACGTGTCACCCTGCCATTTCAACCCGGCGTGGCAATGATGGCGCATCGGGCGGGCGTGGACGTGTATCCGGCATACTTGGATGGCACGCAGCGCGGGAAGATCATGTCTCAGGCGTTCGTGCAGCCCCAGTCGGCCAGTCTGGCTTTCGGTAACAAAGTGCCCGTGCAGTTTGACGGACGCAGGCCTGATCTCGGCGCGGCAATATTGCAAATTCAGCAAGCAGTTGAAGCGTTACAGGTTGTGGCGTCGTCCTTGCAACCACAGGCCAATATGAAGGCCTCAACAACGGTTTCAACAAATAGTCGATAATTTTCGGCGGCGGGCGTGAAAATGACTACAGTATTCTGATTGTTCCGACCGATTCGTTTGGTGATTCATGCGTACAATCAGGCTACAGTTGACTGCGACTGACGGCCCGGTAAGATAAGTTAGGTAATCTAGAAGCTAAGCGCAACGGCGCATTTTCTCCCCTCCGGAAGACACCGACCGTAACTGGCGGTGTCTTCTTTTTTGTCCAAACTTAGCGCCCGTTTCGATTTCTCACCAAACTCTCATCATCCGGGAGGCCAACTGAAGCTTCTGCCCGCCAGAACGTGCAGGTGAAGGTGAAACACCGATTGCTGCGCACCCGCGCCACAGTTGAACACCGTTCGATAGTCTGAATGGCCCAGCTCATTCATCAACCGCCTGGCGATCAAAAACATTCCGCCCACCAGTTCCGCGTCGCCAAGCGACAAGTCATTCAGCGTCGCGATCGCCTTTTTCGGGATCACCAGCAGATGCACCGGCGCGGCCGGCTGAAGGTCGTGAATCGCGATGTATCTCTCGTCCTCATACGCGATCTTCGCCGGAATCTGCCTGGCGATGATTTTGGAGAAGATTGTTTCGGGCATAAGATGGGTCCGGGTTATTCGTTCTTGGTTCTTGGTTATTGGTTAGTTGTAGCCACCAATAACGAATAACCAAGAACCAAGAACGTTTTTCCATGCTCAACTTTCTTTTCGAGACCTTCCGCCTCGGCATCAAGAACCTTCGGCTGCACAAGCTGCGAAGTTTGCTCACCGCGCTCGGCATTATCTTCGGGGTGGCCGCGGTCATCATCATGGTGGCGATTGGTGAAGGCACGAAGCGGGCCGCGCTGGAACAAGTGGAACAGCTTGGCGCGCGAAACATTCTCCTTCGATCGGTTCCACCGCCGGAGAGTCAGCAAGCGTCGCAACGCACGCAGCGCGTGTTGGATTACGGCCTGAAGCGCCTCGACCTCAAACGCATCAGTACCCTGCCGGGGCTGGCGAACATCGTCCCGCTGCGCAACACGGAACAGAACGTGATCCGCGGCGACGTGCGCGCCACCGCCAACGCGGTTGCCACTGTTCCGCGTGCAGTCAGCGTGATCAATCTGCAAATGGCCCAGGGACGATTCTTCAACCAGGTCGACCACGACGGCCTGGCCAACGTCTGCGTGCTGGGATCGCTTGTCGCTCGACAACTCTTTCCGTATCAAGACCCGCTCGGCGAACAAGTGATGGTCGGCTCGGCCGGCCGAAGCAGCGTGCTGCTGACGGTGATCGGAATTCTCGAGCCTTCCGGTCTGCGCGCCGGCTCCGAAGGCGCGGCCATGGTCCAGCTCGACCCCGACAAGACACTCTACTTCCCGATCACCGTCGCGCAGGCGCAGTTCGGCGACAGCATCTTCAAATTCCAGGCCGGTGCGCAGGAACGAAAACAGATCGAGCTCAGCGAGATCTGGCTGCAGGCCGAGAAGACCACCGACGTGGAGCGCTTAAGCTCCGTCGCCGAAAACATGCTGAAGATCGGCCATGGCGAGAAGCTGGACTACGAGGTGAAGGCCCCGATCCAAATCCTGCGCAACGCTGAGCGATTGAACCGCATGTTCAATTTCATCATGGTGGGCATCGCCAGCTTCAGCCTGATCGTCGGCGGGATCGGCATCATGAACATCATGCTGGCAACCGTCACCGAGCGCACAAAGGAGATCGGCATCCGCCGAGCGCTGGGAGCGAAACGAAAACACATCACGCTTCAGTTCCTGATCGAGACGACAGTAATCAGTTTGAGCGGCGGCCTGATCGGCATCTCGCTGGGGACCGCGGTGGCAAAAGGCTTACCCTGGGTCGTCTCTAGATTCAGCGGCGGCACTTACGCGACGAGCATCACGACGTGGAGCGTCGCCGGCAGCTTCATCGTGAGCGGTTTGATCGGCATCGGTTTCGGTTTGTATCCCGCGGTGATCGCCGCGCGGATGAATCCGATCGAAGCGCTTCGGCATGAGTAGCGAAAAACCCGTTTAGCCGCCGCGCCCACGCGACATCTTCCCCGACGCGAATCACGCGGCGTGGGCGCCGCGGCTAAACGAATTTGAACATCGGCGCCGCGATTTCACTCGTCGTATCTCTCGTAACCAGTCACGTTGAAATAATCCGGGCGCTCGTTCGAAGCCAGAGTATCGCGTCAGGTCGATATTCTCGATATTCGAAGGAGGCTGCCGGTGCGCCGCCGAGTGATACTTGCGTGCATTCTGATGGCCCTGCCGGGCGTGGTGGCATTGACGGAAGCGTCGTACCCGATTCCGCGCGACGGCCGTGCGGTTCGGGCGCATGTCGAATTTTGGAACCAAGCCAACTCAGCACCTTCCGACCCAATGCCGGCGAGCGTGCGGAACGTGACCTATCCGTTCGTGGTGGCACCGTCCGGTTTCTTCTAAACGCGCAGCGCGCCGCGATCGCAAAATAAAATTTTTACATTTGATTCTGAATTGAAATCGACGATTTAGAAATTGCGCTGCGCGCCAGGTCGCGCTTTCGCGCAGCGCGCGACGTTATATGGAGCGCGCGCTTCCTGATCGCGCCATGCGATCAGCCCTTTGAAAAAGTAGCCGCTCCCGTCGGAGCGCTTCGATTTGTCGAGAACGAAGCCAACGTGAAGCTGGGCCGTTCGATTGCAAAACCCGGCCGGTGCGAGAGTTGGTGGATCGTCGGCTGGGGAACGAGTCAGAATCGCGCTGCGATTTAGCGAAACGAAGCCAAACGTTCGGGCGCGGATTGGAATCGATTGTCGTGCGATTTGGCAAAACGAAGCCACCGCGCGGACCGCGATGACCAAACTGCCGTGATGAAGAGAATGCCGACCGCGACGGCGGTCAGCAGCAAAGTTGCGGGATGGAGCGCGATCAGGAGGCGCAGCGCACGCGGCGCGGCATTTGGGTTTGTGATCAGCAGGAATTCGATCATCGTGACCGCGCCGGCCAGCGACAACATCACATGTGCGGCGAGGGTCTTTCGGTTTACCGCGATCGCGCCGGCGCTGAAGCAGGCGCTCCAGACCAGGTAGCGCTCGTCCATCTGCCCGAGCACGAAAAACATCAGCGCCCACGGGACGGCCAGCGAGACGAGGAATTTCCGTTCGCATAAACGTGCTTGACGGGCGATGCCCCACGAGCAGGCGACCAGCAGCAGGACGTACGTCACGATCAGCAAGGCTTTGAGTTCCAGCTTCACGTGTACGCCCAGGATCGATTCGTCGATCAGCCGCTGGTGCAAGGTCATGCCGATTTTTTCGAGGACGGCCGGGAGGTTGAGCGCGGTGCCTTTGCGCAGGACGTCGCTGTACATCCCGTTGGCGGCGAAGCCTGCGCGAGCCCAGGCGAAGCTGCCGTGGATCAGCCATGGCGACACGATCGTACCGATGCCCGCGAGCATGCCGATGACCACGCGCGTCGCGGCGCGGAAGCGTCGATCGAAGATTGGCCA
>JACMJD010000327.1 GCA_014380825.1 Phycisphaerae bacterium
ATTCTGATGGGCAACGTCATCATGCCGCTCAAGCCGTGCGCCTTCACCGCCCCGCTCCCCGGCATGGCCGTCGACGTGCTCGACGAGAATGGCCAGAGCGTTCGCGGAAAAGTCGGCGAGCTGGTCATCAAGAAACCGTGGATCGGCATGACGCGCGGATTCTGGAAGGATGAGCAACGCTATCTCGATGCGTACTGGTCGCGCTGGCCAGACACCTGGGTCCACGGCGACTTCGCCGCCGTCGACGAAGACGGCCTGTGGTACATCCTCGGCCGCAGCGACGACACAATCAAAGTCGCCGGCAAACGATTGGGCCCGGCCGAAGTCGAATCAATTTTAGTCGGAGATCCCGCGGTCCAGGAAGCCGCCGCCATCGGCGTGCCGGATGAACTGAAGGGCCAGGCGTTGGTCTGCTTCTGCGTGTTGAAGCCGGGGAACGATGCGAGCGATCCGAAACTGAAAACGCGATTGGTCGAGCGGATCGTAAAGGATCTCGGAAAACCGCTCACGCCGAAGGACATCCTGTTCGTGCGCGATATCCCGAAGACGCGGAACGCGAAGGTGCTGCGACGAGTCATCCGCGCGGCATATCTGGGACAGGATCCGGGCGACACGTCATCGCTGGAGAATCCCGCGGCGGTCGAGGAAGTGCGAACGGCAAAGACAAGGTGAACCGCAGATGCACGCAGTTGAACGCAGATTGAGTTTGACCTGATGTCTCGTTTCTGAGACAATGATTCCAGTGCAGCCGGCTATCTTTCATCCGAGAGCACTGGAAGCAATTCGCGAGTTTCCGCGCACAGCGCGTCGCGAGATGGGTGACGCGATCAAAGAATTGCAGGACGGCGCTCATCTGACTATGCCGCTCTCGCGGCCGATGCCTTCGCTTGCTTCGGGTGTGCATGAGATTCGGGTGCGTGATGCTGCTGGTATCTATCGAGCGTTCTATCTCACTCGATCCGAGCGCGGCGTCATCGTGTTCCACGCGTTCGACAAACGAACGCAGAAAACACCGCAGCGCGAGATCGAAATTGGTCGTAAGCGACTGCGGGAGTTGATATGAGTAGAGCCAAAGTGAAGCCCATCATTGTTCGCAATACGTTGGAACTCGCCAAGGCGCTGGGCCTCTCGGCGTCCGATGCGGTTGAGATGGACGTGCGCAGTCAACTCAACGACAAGATCATCGCAGCCGTGACGAAGTCCGGCCTGACGCATGCGCAGGTTGCCAAAGCCGCCGGCACGTCGCGCTCGCGCCTGACGGCCATCCTCAACCGCGACCGCACGAACGTATCGACCGACCTGATGCTCCGCATCCTCGCGTCGATGGGGTACCGCACCAAAATGACCTTCACCCGCATCCGCCCGGCGGCGTGAGTTGGTAGCTGAGTACGCGGACATTAGCTGTCTACCGGCTCAACGTTTGCCGCCTGCAACGCGATTTGGGGCGTCGCGGATTGTAAAGCATCCAAATGTCGATTCAGTCGTCGCGCTAACGTGTCCGCCGACTTGCGCTGACGCAAGCGCAAGACCACCATAATGACCGCATCCCCGCAAACGAGTCGGAGCTCATTGGCGTCGCTGCGCCCATGGGCGTCCGTTCCTCGTTCCTCGACCACAAATCGCATGGACGGATCCCACGGAAATGTTCGCGATCGCCCCGCTGCCTCAAGCGTGATACCTCCGGGCGATGCCGACACCACCGTATCGCGATGGCGTGATAAGAGCCGACGAAGCCACACAAACATTGTCGTCAGGTACGTGCATATCACGACGGCCAATACCACGGTGTTGAGCGGGAACGCAGGAAAGTTGGCACTGCAGTATTCGCGGCATCGACTGACGATGAGAATAAATGCGAACCAACACGGCGCGAACAGGGCAAGCCATCCTAAGCCCCACCAAACAAGCTTCCGCGACATGGAGGTAGGCGGGATGATCAGCCGCATCACAGCGTCGTCCAGAACGACGATGTGCCCCGAACTACCGGCGACGCTGCGGTATTCCAGCGGTTCGACTGCCATTAGCGGTGTTGATAATCTGACGGCGAAATTGGCGCAACAGCATACGGTAGTGAACCGCGGCAAGGACTCGCTCGACTCTCACGGCGATGACAATCAAAACATCTCAATTGCGAAGAGCAACTTCGTCGCCGTGGCGTGCAACGGTGCACTTTCACTCCGCAACATCGCCCTCACGATCCACAACATCAGCCCGCCGCGGTTCAACGTCAACGCGATGAACGGCAACATCGATGCCGAGTCGTCGAACATCGCATTCAGCGAACGCAACATCGACCTTGTGTTGCACGATTCCGCGGCGAGGGCGTGCAACATCGGCTCGATGTTGCATCGTATCGCTCGTGCGGTGTCCGGCTTCGCGGGGGAAAGCAGCGCCGCGGCGGCGTGTTTTATTTGCATCGGGCCCGTGTCGCGCAGCGGCGATGCCGCGGCGGTGGTTTTATCGGCGACGTTCTTACCGCGTGATTGCGCACGCTCGCGCTAATCTCGTCGCCGGTTCTGGCGGATACACGAATTAGGTGGGGAGCACGTGCGGCGAGCGGGTTGCGGGTGAAACAGTTTCACTTTGTCACCCCTTCACCTTGTCACCTTGTCAGGAATATTCCCATGTCCCACGGCTTTCTCCCTCGCACCGATGCCGCCCTGCTTGCCTGGTCGCGGAATTTTCTCGCGAAGATTCAGGATTCGTTCGAGCAGCTCGGGCTTTCGTTGCCTCAAGTCGAGGCGTATCAGCAATTGCACGAGAGCTTCGCGGCGAACTTGCAGTTGTGCGCGCCGCAGATTCGCAACAAGGTCTCGGTAGCCGAAAAGAACGCATCCCGGGCGGCGCTGAAGGCGGATGCGGTGCGGTTGAAGAACATTATCAACGGGCAAACCAACGTCAGCGATGCGTAGAAGACCGAGCTAGGTTTGAACGTGCCGAAGGCCCCCACCGCGAAGGCTGCACCGGGCAGCGCACCAGTCTTGAGCGTCTCGCCGGCGCCGGGACAGAACGCCGCGACGGTGCGACTGGCTCAAGCTGAAGCGGCCCGCCGCGGTCGGCCGCAGACGGCGCTCGGTGCGATGATCTTCACTTTTGTCGGCGACGAGCCCCCTACCGACGCCAGCGGCTGGCGTTTTCACACGCTGGCATCGAGCACATCCATCGACATCACGTTTGACGCCCAGCTCGCGCCGGGCACGAAGGTGTGGATCACGGCCAACTGGTTCGGCACGCGCAAACAGACCGGCCCGATGGCGGCGGCAATCAGCACGCACCTGATAGGCGGCGGAGTGGCCGCAGCCATCGCGCTGCGCATGGCGGCGTAAGTCTGATCCGGCGACCACGTGTAGACGTGAGATAAACCACTCACGCCGTCAGGTACTTACCTTCGGGGACGGCGACGTCGTGTCGCCAGCATCACCCCACCAATTCCAACCACTGCCACCGACGCCGGCTCGGGGACGGCGTAGAAGATATCGAGGTTCTGTCCGCTGGCAGCGGCGACCGCGATGTCGTCGTAACCATTGCCGTCGAGATCGCCAACGCTCACTGTTGATGTGCCGGCCGCCGAGGCGAGCAACACGACGAACGGCGCGAACGTGCCGTCGCCGTTGCCAGGGTGAACGATCAAGCCAATGTTGGAAACCGATGTGCTGACCAGATCGACAATGCCGTCGCCGTTAAAATCACCGGCCGCGATGTCATATGGCTCGGTCGCGCTGGTGAAGAAACTGGGCGCGCCCAGGTCGCCGTTTGGTTGCGTGAGCATCACGCCGATCTTGTTTTGATTGTACGCGACCGCCGCGACATCCGGCCGGCCATCGCCGTTGAAATCTCGCGCGACCACCCCATAACCGCGATCATTGAAGGCAAACGACTTCACCGTGTAGGTGCCGGACGATGAGCCGTACGCGACGCGGATCGGCTCGCCACCGGATTCGTCGCCAATGATGACGTCGGAATAGCCGTTGCCATCAAGGTCGGCGTTGGCGATGCCGTGCGGGTCGGAGTTTGTCTGAAAAGTTGAGACTTGAAAGCCACCACCGGGTAATGCGAGCGCGGTCGCGACGCCACCGGTGTTCGACGTAGACCTCGATAGCGCCATCATCGCATCGAGCCGGCCATCGTGGTTCAAATCGCCGACGGACGTTTTACCCCAGAAGTCCGCGCCGAACGCCGGCCCCAGCGGCGTGGTACCGCCAAACGCGTTGTTCGTCTGGCCAAAGGTCAGCTTCATTCCGGCGGCCGGATCGTCGAAATAGAGCAGATCAGCACGACCGTCCGCATTGAAATCGCCGGAGCTGAAGCGACTGGGGCCAAACGCGGTTGGGCTAGCAGTGCCGGTCAGCGGCAGCGTGCCGTCCGGCTGCGTGTAGAATGTGGTGATCGCGTGGTTCGTCCCTCCGTTGCGTCCCATCGCCACGTCAATTCGACCATCGCCGTTGAAGTCCGCGCATGCCGTCCACAGTGGACCAACTCCAACCGCGCGACTGACGCGCGGCCGAAACGTCGTGGGCGGCGGCGCCGCGTGAGCGCTCGAGAGGTCGATCGACGAACCGATCGCGCAGGCGATCCACGAAATGAGACATCGCGACCAGCGCATGATCTCTCCGCGCCCTGTAGGCAAACAAGACCATTATGTTCAAGAGGCGTGGAGACGAGTCCCCAGCACCATAGCCGGAGAAAAAGCCTAGCAGACGGAAATCGTAGGTCAATCAAAATGGACAGCGGTGCGCGCAACCAGCCAAGTACTGCGACGGGCGCGGCTGGCGATTCGCCGCGCAGGTCTCGCGAACCACGGCTGAGATCAGATTCGATTGCACGATCGCGCCCGGATCAAAGGTGTGGCTTTGCGCCCTCTGGTTCAACACGCGCAAAGAGCGCGGTCGACTCGGCGCCGCCGGCAACGCTTGCACCGCTAGGCATCGTGACGCCGACGTCGAGCCGCGCCGATTGCCAGCACCATCAAACCGCACAGCGCAGCGGAACCAGGCTCGGGGACTTCGACGATGCGGATCTCGTGGACGGTGACATCGAGGATCGCCCCGGTGCCGCCGGCGCTGAACGGGTATTGGAGCTGCAGCTCGGTCATGCCGTTGCCCGGGTCGAAGTTGGGCACGCCGTCGCGCGGGGTGTTGGTGAAGTTCGGCAGAGTCAATACGGCGGTGAGCGTCTTCGTGCCCGGCCCGCCCAATGCAAGCGCGTACTGGTGTTCTTCAATCAGGTGGCCGGGCGCGTCGGCGTCCTTCAGTTGAAGGTTCAGCGACGCGAGCGTGTTCGTGGCGCGGACCGTGAGGTCGATCTCGAACACCGCCACGCTCGTGTTGAAGGAGAAGTCGCCGGCGGATGCGGTGCCGAACCCAATCGCGCCGAAGTCGTTGCCGGTGAGATTGAAACTCGTTTCGGTGGGAAGCGGCGGGTCACCGGGGCCGGCGTCGGGATTGTCTCCCTGTACGCCGCCGAAGGTGAAGACGAAATTGCAGGGTGGATTGTGGAACGGCGCGTGATTGCCGTCTCCCGCGAGGTTGGCGGCGTCGCGACCATCAAGCGTCAACACGGTTGTTCCGCCCGCTTGCGCTGCGCTACCTGTCGCGAGATATAGCGCGGCCGCGAAACATGTTAGTCCACACCGGGAGATAGCAGCGAATGATGCGTTCACGATAGTGCCCTCCGTTGGGCCGTCGCCGATTGAGCCCGATCGGGCCGAGAGTTCGACGTGCGGCCACACCGCAGACGCTATCCGCCCGGGCGTCGGAAACAAAGCAAAAAACCGAGATTCGCGCGGCGGTGTCGAACCCGCGCGCTCGCAGATCAATCCGGAATCTCCGCCTCCACAAGCTTCGCCAGCAGCATCAGCGATTCCTGCCAACCCAAGTAGCACGCCTCGGCCGGAATGACGTCGGGGACGCCTTCCTGCACAATGTTCAGCTCCGTTCCGACTGAGACCTTCTTGAACGTGACCGTCGTGAGCATCTCGCCGGGCAGGTTCGGGTCATCGAACTTGTCGGTGAAGACGAGGCGCTCGCCGGGCTTGAGCTCGACGAACGTTCCGCCGAACGAGTGGCTGTTGCCGGTCGAGAAATTCGTGAACGACATCTTGTATGAACCGCCGACGCGCACGTCGGACGCGTGTACTTTATCGGTGAACCCATTCGGTGGCAGCCATTTCGCCTTGGCGTCGGGATCGATGAAGGCTTTGTAGAGTTTCGCTGGTGTCGTCTTCAGCACGCGGTGCAGGCGGATCGTGTTGGGCATCGGGGTTACTCCTTGTTGGTTGACTGAAGATATTGAACGCCAAGACACCAAGAACGCCAAGGGAGGCAGAGGAAGAATTGTCCACGAATTGACACGAATGTTCACGAATCAGATTCGAATCATTGGTGTTCATTTCGTGAGCATTCGTGGATCATCATTCTCTTTCCGTTTTCACATTCTTCAGTCGGCGCTTGAATTGAGAATACAGCGTCGGATTCAGGTACTGCTTCACGTGGCCGAACGCGCGGAAGCTGGCCCAGACTTTCCGCATCGCTGCGACATCCAGCGGCGCGAACGTGCGGAAGGAGTTGGCGTCGAAATGCAGAACGCCGCTGCAACCGCGGCGCGGGCGGGCGAATTTCTCGTCGCGCACGAAGATAGCGCTGGCGATGATTCTCGCGCGGAACTGGAAGAGCACGACCGTGCCGGCCATCGCGTTCAAGCCCGAGCGTTGGTAGCGCCAGCGGCCTTTGCACTTGAGCAGCAGATCGCGAAGGAAGACGCGCCGCTGCACGTCTTCGATTGTCCGCCCACGAAAGCCGGCGAGCTGGTCGCTCATGGGTAGGATTCGGATCGATGGAATGTCACTCGGCTTCATCACAGAAAAATATTGAACGCCAAGACGACAAGAACGCCAAGGAAGGCGGAGAAGAATTATTCGCCACAGAGGCACAGAGGGCGCAGAGAACACATTCGGACTTGTAGTAGTGCAACAGGTTCTTATTCGTGTTCATTCGTTTCAATTCGTGGATCATCCTTCGTCAGATTACAGTACGACCATGAATGCCACATTCATCGCCTTGGTCTTGCTGATCGCCACCACTTCGCTTGCCGCCGATCGGAACTTCCCTCATCCCGATCGCATTCGCTACGACGGCCAATGCGTGACGATCGATGGCAAAGACACGCTGATCTTCAGCGGCGCGTTTCACTATTTCCGTTGTCCGAAAGAACTGTGGCGCGACCGATTCACCAAGATCAAGGCGGCCGGGTTCAACTGCGTGGAGACGTACGTCGCGTGGAACGTGCACGAGCGCGAGATGCCGGCCGATGTGAACGACTTCTCGAAAATCGATCTGACCGACCTGCGCGACTGGCTGACAATGGCGCACGATGAGTTTGGCCTCTTCACGATCGTGCGTCCCGGCCCGTACATCTGCGCGGAATGGGCGGCGGGTGGGTATCCAATGTGGCTGACGCTGAAGAAACCCGCCGATACTACACGCGATCCGTGGCTGCGTTCGGATGATCCAACTTATCTCGCCTGGAGCAAACACTGGATGGACGCGGTATGTCCGGAAATCGCCAGGCACCAGATCACGCGACGCGAGAAAGGAAAGGCCGGTACGATCCTCGTGCAGGTCGAGAACGAATACGACTTCCTCGGCGGACTGACCGATGAGCAGCGCATCACGCATCTCAAATCGCTCGTTCGCGCCGCGCGTGCCGGCGGGATCGACGTGCCGCTGATCACCTGCTGGTCGAAGCAGGTGCGCGGTTCGCACGATCCGGATCTGCGCGAAATCTTCGACGGCGCGAACACGTATCCGCGATGGAACATCATTCAGACGGCCCAGCAGCTCGAAAAGCTGAAGCGCGAGCAGCCCGATGCGCCGCTGATGATCCCGGAACTGCAAGGCGGCTGGTTCTCGCAGGTCGGCGGAAAACTGAGCGAGCAGCAGGACGGCATCACGCCAGCGCAGGCGAAGGCGATCACGATGATCGCCCTGAGCCGCGGCGGGACGATCCTGAATTACTACATGCTGTTCGGCGGAACGAATATCGGTGACTGGGCCGCGCGCGGCAACACAACAACCTACGACTACGCCGCCGCCATCCGCGAGCACGGCGGCGTGGGTGAGAAATACGCGGTCGTCAAATCGATTGGCCAGATGCTGCAAGAGATCGGTCCTACGCTTGCGCGATCGAACACTGCGGCGTGCGATGTTCATGGTGGGGCCTCCGATCTTGAGATCACCGCCCGGCAGACGAGCGACGGCGCATCGTTCGTGTTCTTCTGGAACCGTTCGCGAGACAAACACGGCAAGGGGAATGTCACGCTGCGGCTGAACGGCGCCGAACAACAAATCCAAGTTGCGTATGACTTGTCGCCGTTCGATTTCAAGCTGCTGATGTTGCCCGCGCACGCGAAGGACACATCGAACGCGCGCTGGCTGCCCGAGCCGGCCAGCATGCCGACCACGCGGCCGACGGTGCCGCAACCGGTGAAGATCCTGACCG
>JACMJD010000028.1 GCA_014380825.1 Phycisphaerae bacterium
AGATCAGGCGGCCGGTCCACGGCAGCGGCATGTACGGCAGCACGCGACTCTTGAGGAACCGCCGGCGCACCACGCGATCGCTGGCAAATCGGCGCAGGCCCGGCCAGGGCTCTGGCGATTCGAAAATCTCGCGCGCCTCGAGCGTCGAATAGCGGTTGTGCTTCGCGAAGAAGTGTTCCAGGCCGCGACGATCTTCGTGCAGCAGGAGATTCTTGAGATAACCGGTCGGGCCGCTCACGAGCATGTGCTCGTGCACCATTCGCTGCTCGTAGCGCGCCTTGCCGCGCTTGAACAGGCGCAGATTCCAACTGGGAAAATACCCGCAGTGCCGGATCTCCCGGCCCATGAAAATGAACACGCGGTTGATGTAGTAACCGGCTTCGGGAACCGAATCGGGCGTGCGGCTGACAAGCGAGGTGATCTCAGCGCGGAGATCCGTGCTCACCGATTCATCGGCATCGAGAATCAAAACCCACGGGCTTTCGAACGGGAGATTATCCAGCGCCCAGTTCTTCTGGGCGGCGTAGCCTTCCCAATCGTGGTGCACGACGGTCGCGCCGAATTCGGTCGCGATCTGCTTCGTGCGATCGGTCGAGCCGCTGTCGACAATAAAGACCCGGTTGACCCAGCCCGTAAGGCTGGCCAGCGTGTGGGGAAGGTTCTCTTCCTCATTGAAAGTCTGGATCAGTACATCAACCAAGGCCCGCTCGCTTGCCCCCATCTGTGTTCACTTCTCCAATCCGCAAAACGTTGATCGTCGTCCGGTTGGCCCTGCAAAAGCCGTTCGGTAATCATACCTCCAACTCGTCGTCGAAGATATGTAGCCGCGTTACGTGCGGCGGCACGAACGCACTTTTTATCGGACGAGTAATCCATCTCGCAGTGCAACGCGGCAACGGGGAGCAGTTCAACCGATACGCATACGAATGACGCCACCGGCGCCCGAGATTTTCCAGACCCTGAACCGCACCGCGCCGTACCCCTACGGCCGCAGCGAATATGTACGCAGATTGCTGTGGACGATCGTGCAACGAACGATTTTCCGCTGGAGCCTATCGCGTTCCTACACTTGGCGGCGGTTTCTGCTGAAGCTCTTCGGCGCCCAAATGGGCGAAAGCGCAGCGGTTGGCGCGACGACGAAAATCATCCACCCCTGGCTGTTAAAGCTAGGCGATTGGAGCAACATCTCCGCCGGCGTGACGGTATATAACTTGGGTCAGGTAACAATCGGCGATCATTCGGTGATCAGCCAAGACGCGTATATCTGTGCCGGCAGTCACGACTACACGCAACCCACGTTGCCGCTACTCCGTCCGCCCATCACAATTGGCAACGGCGTTTGGATCGCCGCCGGCGCGTTCATCGGACCGGGCGTGACGATCGGAGACAATACCGTGGTGGGAGCACGAGCGGTTGTGATGAGCGACACGCCTGCGGGGGTGGTGGTTGCGGGAAATCCGGCGCGCGTGATCAGAGAACGAAAATCGACTTCCTAATGTCCGATCGTCCGTTGCGAATTCTGCATCTCACTCTCGGCGCCGACGCCGGCGGATTGAGTCAGTACATCATCGCGCTCGGCAGTGCAATGGTCGCGCAGGGTCACCAAGTCTCGGTCGCCGGTGACACCGGCGCGTGGCAATGGGCGTTTGATGAATCGCCGCTGAAGTACATCCAGATCCCGCTCAAAGGAAACTGGTTCTCCTTCCAAAAATCCGCTCGCATCTTGCGTGAACATCTGAAGGACAACCCGGTGGACGTGATTCACACCCACTACCGGCGCGCAACCCTGCTCGGAAGAAAACTCCAATCCAAACACGGCCGCCCACAGCATACTCGCGCCGGGCGGCATCCCGCGATCAACAAGATTCCCCCCCTCGTCTACACGCTCCACCTCTCTCATCTCTCCCTGCGCTTTCCCCGAAACCTGTTCAGCGATTTCGGGGACATCTCTCACGTCGCATCGCTCGAAGCACGAGACTGGTTAACACGGGAAGCCCGAACTCCCGAAGACCGCATACGATTCATCCCCCACGGCATCGACCTCAACCGCTTCACCCCAACCACTTGCGAGCAGCGCGCCGAAGCGCGGAAGCAGTTGATGATCGCCCCCAACGATCGCGTCGCCGTCTTCGTCGGGCGATACGATTATCCGAAGAACGAAGACTGGCTGATCGACCTCGCCGCCTCAGCCCGCGCGATCCTGCCGAACCTGAAAATCTTCCTCGTCGGCGAAGGCCCGCACGAGGCCGACCTGAAGCTGCGGATCGCCAGCGAAAATCTGATGGACCGCGTGTTCGTCACCGGTTATCAGGACCCGCTGCCCTATTACCGCGCCGCCGACGCGATTTTGCTGCCTTCGATCCGCGAAGGTTTCAGCTTCGTCTGCGCCGAGGCGATGGCGACCGGCATTCCTGCGCTGCGCACGCGAACCAGCGGCACGCGCGAGTTGATTCTGGAGAACACGACGGGTCGAAGCGTGCCGATCGATCACGATCTATTTATCGACACAGCAATCACCTTCTTGCGGGATGGCGACGAGTTGCGAAGAATGGGCGCGGACGCGGCCGAACACGTGCGAAAAAATTTCTCCTTCGACCTGCAATTGTCGCGCACGCTCGACCTGTACCGGTCGATTACTAAACTGTCATAACCGCACAGGGATGTTTTTATGCTTCAAACCGATTGGCGAACGCTGCACGGCGGCGCGTTTATGGGAACTCGCTGCCTGGTCACGGGCGGCGCGGGATTTATCGGATCACACATCGTCGAAGCGCTGACCAAGCTCGGCGCATCGGTCGTCGTGATCGATGATCTCTCCGGCGGATCGCGCGACAACATCGCGACGTTCAAACCCGAAACAATCGAAGGCTCGATCCTCGACCGCGATGCACTCGGCAAAGCCGCGCGCGGATGTCAGTTGGTGTTTCACCTGGCGGCGCTCGGTTCGGTGCCGCACAGCGTCGAGCGACCCGTGCAATATCACGAGGCCGACGCGACCGGCACGGTGCAGGTGCTCGAGGCCGCGCGACACGCCGGAGCGAGGCGCGTCGTCTATTCGGCCAGCAGCAGTGCGTATGGCGATTCGCCCGAGATGCCGAAACGCGAAGACATGCCCACCGCCCCGCTGTCGCCGTACGCCGCCGCGAAGCTCGCGGGCGAAGCGTACATGAGCGCCTACGCCGGCAGTTATGGAATCGACACCGCCTCGCTGCGATACTTCAACATCTTCGGGCCGCGACAGAACGCCAACAGCGCCTACGCTGCCGTGATCGCGGCGTTCGCGAAAGCAATTCTCTCCAGCAAAGCGCCGCAGATCTTCGGCGACGGCACGCAGTCGCGCGATTTCACCTACGTCCACAACGCCGTCCACGCCAACCTGCTGGCGGCCCGATCGGACAAGCCGATCAAGGGCCAAGTGATCAACGTCGCCTGCGGAATTCGGATCGACCTGAACACGCTGGCGCCATCAATGTGCGAGCTGCTCGATCGCGCGGACCTCAAGCCAACCTACGGTCCCGAGCGCGCAGGTGATGTGAAGCATTCGCAAGCCGACCTAACCAAAGCCCAACGCGTGCTCGGATATAAGCCGATCGTCGAGTTCCGCGATGGTCTGCGCGAGACGCTGCTGTGGTATCGCGCGACGATGAAGTGAAGACGCCGGATGGCTGCACGCCGGTGTTCCATCGAACTTTCTCATTGACATCGTCGCGACGGTCGCGAGAGTAGTGCGTGGGCTAAGCCGTTCCCGATTCAATTCTGTTTCGCACATTTCCCGGTGTCCGCGCAGCCGTTCTTGGATTGCCCGGCCCGATGGATGGAAGCTGATATGAAGATCGACATACATCGTGGTCGTCTGTCGCGCGCGCGGATATCAATCTCAATTTACATCGCTGCGGCGAGTGCGCTTGCCGCGACTCGAAGCGCCGTCGCGGTGGATCCCGTCGCATCGCAGTGGCTCGTTTACAATGCAACGCTCAAGGGAGTCGCGGCGAATGCGAAAGCAGACAATGGCTTCAACGCCAACTGCAAAGGCTGGTCGTGGCAACGGGCCGGCTTCACCGACGCCAACGGCGGTCTGCTGCCGGTGAACTCGACAACCGGCAACATCATGGACGGCACGACGATCGTCGGCACGAGAGTTGGGCCCGGGCGATGGGTCAACGCCACCACGCATATCGGTGTTGCCGACCTCAGCGGCGGCGCAACGCTGCAATCCGTGTATAGCGGGATGCTCCCGTTTTTCAACAATCAAGACGGCTTGCTGCACATCAGCTCGCACGGGCCGGTTCGATTTGAAGACGATGTTCCTAAACCCGGCGGGATGGTCATCCTTGACAACAACATCACGTACGGCGGCTTCAAGGAGCCCGGGGGCGCTACCGTAGGCGGCACCGGCGTTCCGCGCAGCACGCCATACAAGATCGAGGCGGTGGGCACGGACGTCGGCAGCACCGGCGGCGGACGCTTCAACCTCGAACTCTACAACTGCCACAGCGCGCGGGATCCCGATGGCCCCGGCACCGGCACCACGAACGTGCAGCGATCCGTAGTGGCCTCGGCGCCCACCGGATTCGGGAGAGTCTCGGTCGGCGGGAACCTGCAACAACGCGTCATTGGGGTGAAGGGCTCCGACCCGGTCGTTGTCTGCAACGTTACCGTGACCGCAACCAACACGGGCACCCTGACGCAGCCACAGTTCAACGATGCCGTCGTGGCGTACATGAAGGGGTTGCCAGGAAAATTCAACAACACCACCGCGCCGTCCGCCTGGCTCGCTGGGTTCGCCGCCGAAGACCATCTGGCCAACCTCAATACGAGGATGAAGAGAATTCCGATCAACCCGTTCCCTAATAGTCCCACGGTTCAACCGACCTGGAACTTGAGCTATTCGCAGACCACGGTGCTGTCGCGCGGCGTGCAGGACACCGCGATGGACAACCCGGTGATCTTCACGCCCGGCTTTGGATCTGCGACGGCGCAATACAACTCACCGGAAGGCGGGCTCAGCGGATCGTGCACGATCTCGAGCCTGACCGGCGGCAGCGCTGATGGCACGACGATGCACCTGGCGTCCGCGGCAGACGTGGACCTCGAATCGATCGGCACGCCGGCGCCGGGTTTGGAACTGGCGACCTCGATGGTGCGGCTGTCCTCCTATGCCGACACGTTCTCGACCGTGATCGGCGCGGCGACGCTGGAATATTCCAGCGCGATCGACCCAGCGACGCTGGCGTTTTACGAGCTGGATGGCAGCACGTGGATTCCGTTCTCGACGCCCGGCTCAACGGTCATCAACACGTCCGACCTGACCGCAACCGCGGGCTTCGCGTTTGAAGGCGCCTTCGATGAGGCATCCGGAATAGTCCTGGCAGGCTTCGCCGTGCAAGTTCCAGAGCCGACGACGGCACTGCCCCTGATCGGCGCGGTTACGTTGCTCATGCGGCGCAAGCAACGCGCTCAGCGCTGACGGCGGCGCGTCAAATCGATGTCGTGGGTGTCGCGCGTTTACGCAACCGCCACGTGCGCCAAACACACCACGCGCCCCCGATCAATCCGCCGGCGTATCCACCGAGGTGTGCGCCCCATGCGGTCATGAAACGGCGCGGCCGCCACAGGTTGGTGTCCCACAATTCCTGGAACTCCGCGCCGAACCGATTGAGCCACCCGCGCGAACCGGCAAATCCGAATCCCATGGCGAACACGATCGTGATCGCAATGACCGGAATGAGTAGCTTCAACAGCGCGCGGAAGCGCAGCTGCGGGCGATCACGTCGCGGATTGTTCGCGATCAGTATTGCAACACCCAGGATCAATCCCACCGACCATGTCGCCATCGCGCCGATCTTCGCCGCTTCGCGGCTTAGCGCTAGTTGATCCGGCGGAACCTGCGGACCAAGAATCTCGTACAGCTCTTTGCCGTAGTAAAAGTATTCCCAGCTGATCCGACTCGTCACCTGATCGTTGAGCATGCCGTACATGATCGCAACGGCGACGCAGATCAGGAGGAAAACGTACTCGCGCCAACGCGTCGCGCGACTTTTGTTCCGCGCGAGATCCACGATCATCAGCGTCAGCAGAATGCCGCAGCCGATCACGACGCGCGTGAGCGTTCCCGCCGTGCTGTGCAGCAGCCAATTCATGCGCGACGCAGCCTTGCGATCGCCAAGCCCAGCATCAACATCAGGGCGAACATCTGGTGTGAGTTTACGGGCTCGGGAAACTTGAACACGGAAAACGGCGTGGGGAACATCGTCATGGCGATGATTGCGATCACGACGATCAATCGTACCCGGTCGCGTCGCGCTTCCCAGATGGCCCAGCCGATGAACGGGTAGATGTACGGCAGATAGTGATCCCAGAAGATCGGGCTGAACAGGATCAGCCACGCGATCCACGCTGCGCACGCGGCCGCGATCAGGACGGCGGAGGATGCGATCTTGGCGCGCGATCGGACCGTCAGCCAGACCATGATCGCTGCGATGATGAGCTGCGCGACGCGCAATACGATCTTCACCTGCGGCGAAACCTTCGCTACGGCCGCAGGCAGGCTCGGGTTCGTCACGCGGGCGAGGAACGCCTCAAGCGAGAGATTTTCCTCGCCCGCCGGGCAGTATTTCAGAGACGGTGCGATCACCGTAGCGAACTCGTGAAACACTTCGCGCCCGGCGATGGCGAACGTGGCCGCGGTGATCGCGGTGGCGATCACGATGCTCATCAACACGGCTTTCCAGCGCCCTAGGCACAGCGCGACGACGCCCAGCGGCGCGGTCGCGTATTTCAAGAGCGTTCCGATCGCGATCGGCAGCCCCGCTAGCGGACGATTGCGGACGAGCTCGATCACACCCCAGCCGATCAGCGCGGCGATGATCGGGGAAATGTTTGACACGCGGATCACGTGGTAACTCAGCGGCGTAATGACCAGCAGCGGCGCGATCAGGCGCGTCAAGTTCGATGTGCCGCCAAAGCACAGCTCGGCGATGCGTTCGGCCTGTCGCGCGACAATCCACATGCAGCTGAGGATGACCACCAGCCACGCCCAGTGCGCCGGAATCGGATTGAAGAAACTCAGCGGCCAGAGCATCACGGCGGCGGTGGGCGGCTGGATGAACCAGAACTTGATCTGCGATCGGCGGAACAATCGGCCGAGCAATTCCTTCTGCTGCGGCTTCATGATTGCGTTCTCATCCGTGCCGGGGCTCACGTCCGCCGTCGCCGGGATCGCGTACAGCGCATCCCATGCGTGCTCGCGTACGACCAGCGAGCCGTAATAAAACTGACTGAAATCGTTGAACGCCGGGCCGATCACGTGTGCGATCGGCAGCCCGACGAACAGCCAGGCCAGTGCCAGCCAGCGCAATGGCGTGATCAATTGTGATGGATCATCACGAAATGACCTGTGAGGTGGCCGCGTAATCGGTGCAGTTGGCTGCGCCGTCGCGCTTCGTCGTCGCGGTGCAGTAGCTGGATCGAATGAATCCGTCATCGATTCATCCTGACGGGCGTCACGCTTTAACGATGTGATCGCGCTTGCCCGTCACATCGCGCAGCGCATTGCGCGTGTCGACGATCAGCTTCGCGTGGTCCGCCACCAGTTGCCAGTCGTAGGCGGCGTGGTGCGTCGCGATGATCACGCAGTCGTAGCAGGCCAGCGTTTTTGACGAAAGCTCGATGCTTTGCATGTGCAGATCATGGTGCCGCATCTTGTGCGTGGCCGGCACGTGCGGGTCGTGATAGTCGATCTTGCCGCCCAGCGCCATGAGCTTTTCGATCAGCTCGAAGCTGGGACTTTCGCGCACGTCGTCGACGTCGGGCTTGTACGCCAGACCAAGGATCAGGATCTTCGAGCCTTTGACAGACTTGGCGCGATCGTTCAGCGCCAGCGTCGCGCGCTGCACG
>JACMJD010000328.1 GCA_014380825.1 Phycisphaerae bacterium
ACCGAAGACGAAATCTCTGCTACCCGCGCAAGCAAAAGCGCCGGCGAAGCGCGAACCGATCCTCGATCATCCAAAGGAAGTGGTCGAACCTAAACGACCACTTCACCGCGCCTGCGCCTGGCTCGCCATCGGCGCGGCGGCGGCGATTTACATCATTTCAATGTACGTGATCATCCAAGCGTAACGTGATCGAACGTGGCGTGGGCGTCCCGCCCGCGCGCGTGCCGCTCAGGCGGCAAGAGCACGGGCGAGACGCCCATGCCACGTTGGGTGCGGGAAGGTTAATTCGATTCGGCGGGCTCGATCACGGCGCTCATCGAACCGACACAACTTGCAATGCGCGGATCGGCGCCGAACGCCAGCACCTGATCGCGCTTCAGCTCGGCCAGTTCGCGGTGCGTTGTCATCACGATGGCGCGGCCCTGCGAATCGACCTGTCGCGCGAGTTGAAACCCCCGCGGCTCGGGATGGCCGAACACGCGGCGCAGCATCATCACGACGTAGTCGTACGTGTGATCGTCGTCATCCAATAGGATGACGTTGTACGGCGGCAGCGTCTGACTCTTCTTTTGTGTCTGGTTTTGTGTCTGGGGCGCGGGCTTCTCAGCCTTCTTCGTCTCCGTCGCGACGGCGGTATTCCCACCGGGCGGTGTAACGGGGGTCGGCGATTCAACAGACTCTTCGTGCGCCATGTTTCTGTTCTACCGAAGGCGCGCCATCTGACCAATGGTAAATCCCGGCGGATTGTGATCGCCGCAACCGAACGATTAAGATGTTTTGCGACGATGTGTCCCAAGTCCTATAAATTCGCCATTTCCGCGTGGATTTTGAGCGTCGCGGCAACCGCGCTGGCGTGCCTCAGGCCGACGCTCGATGAGCGGGCCATTCAGTGGTCGACCGCGATCGTGGACGCGGATCTGAAGTCGATTGGCCCGGTTGAAGCGGATCCCAATGATCCCAAGCGTGCAACCCAGACGTACTTCTTCGCCGTCAACAAGTCGCTCGATGGCGCACTCAAGGATGGCGACATTTTTGTTGTTTCCCGCACGTTCAGCGACGACGCGCCGCCGTCCCGCTGTCCGGTCACGCTGAAGGACAAGCTGCAAGGCGAAAAGTTCATCCTGCTTCTTCGTCCGGGCGACAAAGCGCCCGAGATGACGATCGTTCACATGCTGAACCGCGCCGACCTGGGCGATGCGGAACTGGCCGATCTGAAGGCAAAGATCGCGGACGTGCGTCACGCCGAAGAAGGCGCGACCGACGATGCGGTGGCCGCGCAGAGCGCGGCGCTGGCGACGGCGCAGGATGCGGTCGAAGCCGAGGAAGCGGAGAAGTCGATCCTGCAATTCGGGCCGCGCGCCCTGCCGGCGCTTCAAAAGAAACTGGACGAGCCTGACTTGAACGACGCCGGTCGCACCCGCCTGCGGCGAGTGATCGCCGAGCTAACACCCCCGCCCCTGCCGAGCGAACCGCGTGACTGAACTTTCCCCTTCCGCAAAACTCGAACGCACTTCCGACGCCGCCTTCTGGCCGGATGCGCTGACGATTGCAATCGGCACGCTGATCACGCTTGTTGTCAGCGGCTACCAGTTCGGCCGCGGCAATCACACGGTTTATCTGCTTGAAGGTTTGCGGATCGCGGATCCAACTTTGTTCCGCAACGATTGGTTTGTCACCTCGACACTGCAATATCACGCGATCTTCAGTTGGTTCACCGCGCTGCTGATGAAGCTGGACATTCTGGAGTCGGCATTTCTGATCGGCTACATCCTGCTCGCGATTCTCTGGCACGTCGCTTGGCTGAAGTTCACACAACGCCTGGGCGGCTCGCGCGTGACATATTTGTTTTCGGTCATCCTGTTTTATCTCTCCGCCGCGGGAATCGCGCTGGGGGTTTATCAGTTTCTGCAAGATGGCTGTTTCCTGCCGAGCAATGTGTCGACGATCGCTATGCTCTGGGGATTTTATTTCTGGACTACCGATCGTCGCATCGCCGCCAGCTTATGCCTGGGCATCGCCGGAATGTTCCACCTCAACTTCGCAGTGATGGTCGTCGCGATGTGGGTGGCGCTGGCACTGTGGGATTTGATCGACGCCAGATTCAATCGCGATCGCGCAACGCCATCGATCCTGTCCTGGCGAATGCTCGTCGGTTCGACGCTGGTGTTCATCCCGAGCTTGTTCAACATTATCCACGCGCTTCAGGTGAAGCTGCGCGAGAGCGGATCGATCCCGCTGGAAGAGTTCGTGAACATCTACGTTCGCTTCCG
>JACMJD010000329.1 GCA_014380825.1 Phycisphaerae bacterium
ACGATCGTCGGCAACCCATGCGAAGGAAAATCCACCGGCATTTCCACACGATCATTCGCCAGCTTCACGCTGGTCGGCGCCCAAACCGGCGGCTTGCCGGCGCAGCCGGTGAACAAGATAAGCATAGAGCACAGAACAACGCAGCAGCAATGACCACGGATCATCGCCCAATCGTAAAGATTTGTGTGTGTCCGGAAAGAGCGCGATGAATCTTAGCTTGCGGCGAGCTGAACTTGTTGCGCGAGATAACGCAGCCACTCATTCGCGCTCGTGCTGAATTCGGTAATGCGTCCGCTGTATGGTCGACCCGTGCGGGTGTACAGCGCTGTGGCCGCGATCTCAGCGGGATGCCCGCCCATTCGAAGGCAACGAATCAACTCGCTCAATTCTGCTTGCTTGGACCCTGAGATGACGGCCGACGCCTCGACTTGCGCGGCGTAAGTCGCGGCTGCATCACGAATCGCTTGTCTGGCTTCATCGAGTGTCATCGTCAACCCTACGGAAACGAGCGAAAGAGTTTTGCCTGCGCGGCGATGCTTTGAACAGCCGCGCATGGTCAGTCACCCGCTCGATCACACCGACGAATAGGCCGTCGTTGACATTGGCAACAAGCTGGCGGGATTCATCGTCGAGTCGCAACATTCTAGACCAGCGTTACCGGCTCCCCTTCAGCAACTGCCTAAGCACCGTCTGTAATATCCCGCCGTTACGGTAGTACTCGAGTTCAACCGGCGTATCGATCCGGCAGGTCGTCATGAACTCCACCGGGTCGCCTTCGCGATTCGTTACTCGCACTTTCACATCCTGGCCAGGCTTCAGGTCGTCGCCGATTTGGATGTCGAAGGCGCCGATGCCGGTTAGACCCAATGACGATCGGCTTTGGCCCTTCTTGAAGACCAGCGGGAGGACGCCCATTCCCACGAGATTGCTGCGGTGGATGCGCTCGAAGCTTTCGGCGATCACGGCTTTTACGCCCAGCAGGAACACGCCCTTGGCGGCCCAGTCTCTTGAACTGCCCATTCCATAATCTTTGCCGGCGAGCACGATCAGCGGGATCTTGGCGGCCTGGTATTTCATGCTGGCGTCGAAGATCGGCATGATGTCTTCGCCGTTTTCTCCGGGCTTGCCGAGATAGCGTGTCACGCCGCCTTCGGTTCCGGGCGCCAGCAAATTTCGCAGGCGGATGTTGGCGAACGTGCCGCGGGTCATCACGCGATCGTTGCCGCGACGACTTCCGTAGCTGTTGAAGTCCAGCGGCGAGACCTTGTTGTCCATCAAGTATTTTCCCGCCGGCGAATCTTTCTTGATCGAGCCGGCTGGCGAGATGTGATCGGTCGTTACGCTGTCGCCAACCATCGCCAGCACGCGCGCGCCGGTGATCGCTTTGATCGGCGACGGCGTCGGCGCGAGGTTGGTGAAGAACGGCGGGTCTTGGATGTAGGTGCTGTTCGGATCGAAATCGTACAGCTCGCCGCCCTTCACGGGGATCGCGTTCCACTGCTCATTCTTCTGGCCGACGTTCGCGTACTGCTTGCGGAACATCTCCGGCTCGAGGGACGACGAGATCACATCCTGCACTTCCTGCTGCGTGGGCCAGAGGTCTTTGAGGAAAACTTTCTCGCCCTTGTCGTTCTTGGCGATCGCTTCATCCATGATGTTGATGTCTATCGTGCCCGCCAGCGCGTACGCGACGACCAGCGGCGGGCTCGCGAGATAGTTCGCCTTCACGTGCGGATTGATCCGGCCTTCGAAATTTCGATTGCCCGACAGCACCGAAGCGGCGACGAGATCGCCTTTGTCGATCGCATTGGCGATCGGCTCCGGCAGCGGACCGGAGTTGCCGATGCACGTCATGCAGCCGTAGCCCGTCGTGTTGAACCCGAGCTGATCGAGATATTCCTGTAAGCCCGCTTTCTCAAAGTATTCTGTCACCACACGCGAACCGGGCGAAAGGCTCGTCTTCACGTGCGGCGGAACCCGCAGGCCATGCTCGACCGCCTTCTTGGCGACCAGTCCGGCTGCGATCATTACGCTCGGATTACTGGTGTTCGTGCAACTCGTGATCGCGGCGATCACGACGTCGCCGTGCGTGAGCTTCATCCATTTGTCTTCCATTACCGCGACGGCCGACTCTTTTTGACCATGGATATGCTGTGATACCGATGCTTCGTGTCCGTCTTCGTTATCGCCCGCGGGAACCGGACCTTCTGCGCTCCAGCGATCGAGCCGCGGCGTGGCGCTTTCGCCAACTTCTTTCTTGAACACGTCGACAAGCGTCGAGCGGAAGTTCTGCTTCACGCCGCGCAGCTCGATGCGATCCTGCGGACGTCGCGGCCCGGCGACGCTGGGCATCACAGTATTCAAGTCGAGTTCCAGAACTTCGTTGAACATCGGCTCGACATTCTTCTGCCGCCACAGGCCCTGCTCTTTGCAGTAGCGTTCGACGAGATCGATGAGCGTCGGCTCGCGGCCGGTCAGTCGCATGTACGAGAGCGTCTGATCGTCGACGGGGAAGAAGCCCATCGTCGCGCCATATTCCGGCGCCATGTTGGCGATGGTCGCGCGATCAGCGACGGACATGTTTGACAAACCATCGCCGAAGAATTCGACGAATTTTTCGACCACTCCGTGCGATCGCAGAATTTGCGTGACGGTGAGAACCAAGTCGGTCGCGGTTGAACCTTCAGGCAATTTCCCGTGCAGCTTGAACCCGACGACCTGCGGCGTGACCAGATAAATCGGCTGGCCGAGCATGCAAGCTTCGGCCTCGATCCCGCCGACGCCCCAACCGACGACGCCAAGTCCGTTGATCATCGTGGTGTGCGAATCCGTGCCAACCAGTGAATCCGGGAACGCCACGCCGTTGCGCGTCACCACAACCTTGGCGAGATATTCCAGGTTCACCTGGTGAACAATCCCCGTGGCCGGCGGGACGACTTCGAAATTGTCGAACGCTTTCTGGCCCCATTTCAGGAATTCGTATCGCTCGCGGTTGCGTTCAAATTCTTTCTCTACGTTGTGCAGCAGCGACAGGCCCGAACCGAATTCATCCACCTGCACAGAGTGATCGATCACCAGATCGACCGGGACGAGCGGATTGATCTTCTGCGGATCGCCGCCCGCCTTCTTCATCGCCGCGCGCATGGCGGCTAGGTCGACGACGCACGGCACGCCGGTGAAATCCTGCAAAATCACGCGCGCGGGTTTGAACGGTACTTCAGCGGCGACAAACTTGGCCGGGTTCCAGGCGGCGACGCGTCGCACGTCGTCCTCGTTCACCTGAAAGTTGTCCATGTTGCGCAGACAGCTTTCCAGCAGCACCTTGATCGAGAACGGCAACCGATCCAGGTCGCCCAGGCCAAGCTCCGCGAGGCGCTTCAGGCTGTAGATCGTGACGTCGCCGGCCTTGCTGGAGAGTTTCGTTTCTGAACCGAGCGGGTTGTTGACAGTGGGCATGGCTTCTTTCTTTTCTAGCGTGAAACGTGAAGATCACGCATCGTATGCGCCGCGCCCGGTCGCCTCAAGACTCTCGGTGGTACAACGCTTATATTGCGGGCAAACACAGTCGCTTCTAGATTGTCGCTCGATTCGCAAACTTCGAAGGAGAAACAAGATGACACGAACGATTCCCGCGCTGCACCTGGTGGTGTTAGTGACCGCAATCCTCACCGCCGCCGGATGTCAGGGCAGTTCGAAGGAAAAAGAATCGAAGCGCGAATCGGACCGAATGATGATGCGGATGCAGGAGGCCGATCGTGAACGAAATGATATGAAGGCGCAGATCGATCAGCTGAAGGCGAATCTGGATACGGCGGTCAAGCGATCACGGGATGCGCAAACTGAGTTGACGGCGGCACAGGCGCGATTGAAGCAGGCGCAGGATGAGCTGGCGAAATCGCAGTCGAACGCCGCTGCGGCGGCGGATCTGCAAGGGAAGCTGACTGTCTTGCAGGCGAACAATGAGACATTGATCGCGCAAACGAAATCGCTTCAACAACAACTCGCCGCCGCGAAGGCGGAAGCCGCGAAGATGATGCCCGCGCCGGTGACGACTACACCACCGTCGACGCAGCCGTCGTTGAAGAAGTGATGGATGATTTCCCTCTTCCCCCTCGCCCGGTACGCCGGGAGAGGGTTGGGGTGAGGGGCCATCGCGCAACAAAGGCTCTTCGAATTACAGAAACGCCAAATGCCCTCACCCAGCCTCTCCCGGCGTACCGGGAGAGGAGTCGGATGCAAAACACCCTCGACTATCGCGATCCACGGCTCGAAGTCGCGCCCGATCCGCGCCGCCGGCGAACTGTCGGCGTGTTGATGCTCATCGCCGCCTCCATCCTCTGGAGCGTCTCGGGCGTCGCCGTCAAGAAGATCAACATGGACCCGATCGGCTTCGCGTTCTGGCGATCGCTCGCCGCCGGTGTCAGCATGATCGCGCTGCTGCCCTTCTCGCGCGGACGGGCCCCGTCGCCG
>JACMJD010000330.1 GCA_014380825.1 Phycisphaerae bacterium
GTTCACGCCGCGGCGCGTGCATGCGGAAAACCAATTCAACTACGCCCCAATTCGCGAGATCGCATTTCTGTTCTTCGGCATCTTCATCACGATGCTGCCGGCGATGAATTACCTCGCGCATCTGGGCGCCTCAGGGACCGCCATCCCGATACGAACGCCGGGACAGTTCTACTTCGCGTGCGGCGGGCTCAGCAGCGCGCTGGACAATGCACCGACGTATCTGACATTCCTGAAAACGGAATTGGCCTCCCTCGACGCGCCCGCGGGCGCAACCGATCGCGCGCGGGTTGCGATGCTGCTTGCCGACCCGGCCGGAAATCGCATTCTGGTCGCCATTTCGATGGGCGCGGTTCTGTTCGGCGCGGC
Organism: Phycisphaerae bacterium; assembly: GCA_014380825.1. Next base: position 367 of record JACMJD010000330.1, read on the forward strand.
CACGTACATCGGCAATGGCCCGAACTTCATGGTGAAGAGCATTGCCGAACACGCGGGCGTTCCGGTGCCCAGCTTCTTCGGTTACGTGCTGAAGTTCACGCTTCCGATTTTGCTGCCGATCCTGATTCTGGTGTGGTGGATTTTCCTGCGCTGATCCACCGAATGCCGCTCCACGCGGCCAGCAGAATCACGATCAGGTGGAAGAATTGCGGCGGCGATTTCGACCCGAAGAAATGCACGCCCGCCGAGATACAACTGAAGACGAACATTGCCACGGAGATGAGCGCGACAATGAAATCCGCGCTGACCTTTCGACGCGCCGCCAGCAGAACGAAACCTTCGCTGAGCATGCCCGTCGCGGCGACGAACAGGATCCAGCCGCTCAGCACGATCTGCATGATCGTGATCCAGCGCGCTGACTCCGGCCCGCCAAGTTGATGTCCGAAACATTTGAGACCGATGACGGGCAGGCAGAATACCAGCGATTGAGCGCAGCGATATTTATGTTCGCGGATCCGCTGGTCCAGCGGACGGTTGAGAATCGATTCGACCAGCTCGTTTTCGATCAGTGAGTTGCCCGCCCGGTTTTGTCCGTGGCTTTGTCCCCCGCTTGGCCGCCGACTTGCCCGAGGTTGAAACCCGTCGCGCGATAGCCCGCGATATTGATCGAGTCCATCAGATCCTTAACGGATACCGAATCCCGGTCGAACAGCACCGACGCCTGCCCGGACGCGAAATCGACTTCGACTTCATGTACGCCTGCATGAGTCTTCAGCGCCTGCTGAATCTTCTGTTCGCATTTGTGGCAGTGCATCCCTTCGATTCGGATGACCGCAAACTGATCAGCGGCCACGTTGTCAGCCATGGAACTGCCTCCAGAAACCAGCGTCATGTATTGCTCCGTAACACTTTACGCTTCGCGCGGGCGAGTGACAATCAGAATCACATTGCGCGCGAAACTCAAACAACAGAACTGGCCCGCACAACATCGTGCCGGCTGACCCCCGTGATGTTGATGTTACGGGCCTCCCGGATTTTGGTTCGGCGGCCGCGGCTGCCAATTTCCGCCGGTGCGTCTGCCAGCCGCCGTCACAATGACATTCGATCGACTGGTACCTCCTAGCCAGTCGGGGTTGTCTCAGGGCGAAATCCCGATTTCCGACCAGAAATCCACCGCCAAAAATTCTTTCGATTTTGTGCGCTGCGTTGCACGGCCATTGCTCTCTATATTCGCGTCCGTCAGGTGAATGAGAAGTGAAACGAGTGAGACAGAAGTCGTAATCACCTGACCTAAAAATTTGCCCGCGCATTCCGGCCCATCCACACCCGTGAAACCCCGGGCCGGAACCCCATAGCCCGCCGCAGGCGCCTCTTACAGAGGCGCCTGCGGTTTTTTTATGCGCTAACTGCGACATGTGTTCTACTCCTCTCGCTGCCGATCCTCGCCGCGCCCTCCGCGAACCCCCGGCCAGCAGTCGCAGCGCCTCCTGCAACCACTGCCCAACCCCCGCCGAGCACTGCATCCATTCCCGATCGTCCGGAACGTCCGGCCACCGAACCTCCGGCCCGGCCAGCACTTGCCGTTGAGACGATTTCCGCCGATCGGGTGTTTTCGGGAATCTTCGGGAAAAGCTGATTTGAAGGTCAAAAACCGTTCGCCTCGACAATGCATCATGAGCCGACTTCATAGCACCCCTCCACTATTTCCCCCCTCGTTGCGCGCGGCGATGCTTCCCGGCGCAGCGCAATTTCGAAAACCCCGGCCATCGCTCGAAATCGTGACAATAAAATCCGATTTTTCATTTTCGCGCGTTGCGCGCCGGCGAGCTCAAAAGCGCAGCGCAAGGCCGCGGCCTGATCACCCCCGAAATCGATCGATTTTCCTGTCGCACCAACTCGCCTGCCGTACATTGATCCCTCAATGCCGCTGCAACTGGACGAGCGCAACCTGCGAGACAATCTCGCCCGGCGGCATCTGAATTTCGCCCATGGCTTGGGGCGAGCCACAACTCAGTCGAGATTCCGAACGCCCATGGCACAGCGGACGCGGCGTAGGCAGAAAAGAGGTCACCTGGTCACCTTCCGTTTCGTTCCCGCGGCGAAGTGAACACCCGGATCGAAAAACTGCTGGCAGAATAATCCGCGCTGCTCAGGTCTTCCCGAACAACACCTGATTGAAACTGTGCTGCAAATAGCCGATCGCGATCTCGTCGAAGCCGAGCATCTTCAACGTGTTCTCCACACCATTGTGGAAATACTGGAACGCGCCGGGCACTTGCCAGAGGATCGCGAAGTAGATGAAGAAGATCACCGTGCCGGATTGGCCGATCTTGTCGCGTGTTTCGTCCGGCAGGAATTGTTCGGCCATCTGATATCCATCCAGCGGCGGGACGGGGACGAGGTTGAACAACACCGACAGCATTTGCAGCCACGCCATCGCGCCGAGGAAGAGGTGCAGATTCTCGTCGGTCATGCCGAGCGTCGGTTGGATCAATCCGATCTTCGGATGAAACGGCAAGGCGCACAGCAGGAACAGCAGGAAGTTCATCGCCGGTCCCGCGGCCGACACTGCGACTTGCCACGCACGGGTGCGGATCAGATCTCTCCGGATGTACGTCACGCCGCCGGGCAGCGGCACGCCGCCGACGAGGAAGATCACGGCGGGGATCAGCAGGCTGAAGACGGGGTCGACGTATTGCAGCGGGTTGAGCGTCAGCCCGCCGCGCTCGCGGATCGTGTAGTCGCCGCCGAAGTATGCGACGATGCCGTGGCCGAACTCGTGCAGCACGACCGACATGATCCAGCCGATGAACACGGCCCAGATCAGCGGATTGCCAAAATCGACGACGGCGAGCATGGCCGCTAGAGTAGCGGGCGGAGTAGGCAGAAGGCAGTATGGGGCAGGCAGAAAATCAACGCTGCCTACCGCATACTGCCTACCGCCTAACCGGACTATGCTCCTGCTCATCGATAACTACGACAGCTTCACCTACAACCTGGTGCAGCTCATCGGCACGGTTTCGCCGACGCTGGAGGTGCGCGTCGTTCGCAATGACAAGATCAGCGCGGACGAAGTCGAGCAGCTTCACCCGACGCACATCATCATCAGCCCCGGCCCCTGCACGCCAACCGAAGGCGGCGTGAGCAACGACATCATCCGCCGATTCGGTTCTAAGATTCCGACGCTGGGCGTATGCCTTGGCCATCAGTGCATTGGATTTGTCAGCGGTGCCAAGATCGTGCGGGCCGCGAAGTTGATGCACGGCAAGACGGACCAGATTCATCACGATGGCAAGACGATCTACGCCGGCATGCCCAACCCGTTCACCGCGACGCGGTATCACAGCCTGATCATCGAGCGCGATTCGTTGAACACGAGCGATTTCGAAATCAGCGCCTGGACAAGCGATGACGAGATCATGGGCATCCGCCACAAGACGTGGCCGCTGGAGGGCGTGCAGTATCACCCGGAGAGTTTCCTGACCGAGGGCGGGGAAAAGCTGATCTCGAACTTCCTCAGAAAGTGACGTCACCTCGATTTTCTCGTGTTAGCGCGCGGCCGTGAGCTGCCTATCTCCTGATGGGTCGGTTGAACGAGTTGCGCCGCGCAGCGATCAAAGGAGATCGAATGATGGCACAGGCCAAGCAATTGCATCGAAAGCTCGCGGCATCGGCGGGTTGGGGTGCGGCAATCGCCACCGTTACATCGTTGGGTGTCGCGCCGCCGGTCATCGCGGGGGATCGACATTGGAATGCCGCGACCGGTTTTTGGAGCCAAATCGCGAACTGGAACCCTGCCGCCGTGCCCGGGCCGGCGGATCATGCGATCATTGACTACTTCGGCGCCGGATCGGCGGGGAACGCGCGCATCAACACCACGGCGATCGGCGCCGTCACCGCGGTTACGGTGCTCAACGGCGGCACGGTGACGATCTCTAATCAGGGCTCGCTGTTGTGCGGCACCGATTTCGTCCTCGGCACCGGCAGCACCCAGGGAACCTTGAACGTCCTGACGACGAATCCGAACTTGACCTTCCCCGGCGGGATTACGATTGTGACCGATCTGCGCTTAGGCGTATCCAGCGGCGTCGGACTGGTGACCCAGGACGCTGGCACCGTGACAGTTGGCCGGAATCTGATCATCGGCGACTCGAACACCGCCGGCTCGATATTCACTGGCGTTGGCACATACAACCTTGCCGGCACCGGTGTGCTCAAGGTGCCGACGATCAAAGTCGCCACTTCGTCCACGACGGGCACGCTGAGTGTCAGCGGTTTCGCCAAGCTCAATACGGACAGCCTCACCATCCAAGCCGGCGCCACCGGACCCGCCGGACACCTGCGCCAGACCGGTGGGCAGGTGAACGTCGCCGGATATACAACCCTTCAAAGCAGTGCATTCAACAGCGGCAGCGCCACATACAACCTGAGTGGCGGAACGCTGACCACGAGCGGTTTTCAGATCAACGATCGCTGCGTGTTCAACTTCACCGGTGGATCAGCGTCGGTCACCACGCTTCGAATGGCCAATGGTCGCGTCTTCATGTCCAGCGGCGGCAACAAGTTTTTGCGCGTCTACGACCTGAACTTGTTCTATGAGAGCGTCATCGACGTCAACGACAATTCGATGATCATGACGGATTACTTCCAGTTTCAGTCACAACTGCGCGGCGCGATCCGCCTCGGCTACAACAGCGGCGCCTGGAACGGCAAATTCATTGCCAGCACCACGGCGGCAAACAACCCGCAGCACAATACGGCGCTGGGCTACGCCGCCGTCTGGGACATCATGCCGCCGCCGACCAGCGGCGGTTATATGTTTCAGGGCCAGCCGGTCAATGGCAGTGACGTGATCGTGACTTACACCTACTACGGCGACACCGACCTGAACGGCATCGTCGACTTCGACGATTACAGTCGCATCGACTCCGGCTTCAACAACGGCGGCACCGACTGGTTCCACGGCGACTTCGACTACAACGGCATCGTTGACTTCGACGATTACTCGCTGATCGACTTGGCCTTCAATACCCAATCGGGAACACTGCGTCGCGCGATGGCCTACCTTGACGGCAGCGATCGGAGCGATGTCGGCATGGATCGGCCGGCGGTTCAACTGGTTCAGCGGCACTTCCATCAATTCGGCGAAGCGTACTCGGCAAGCTTCTTGAATGCGGTGCCGGAACCTTCGGTAGGATTTCTCCTGTTTGCCACCCTCCTTTTCCGGCGCCGCCGGATTTCGTGACCAGGCGCGCTGGGCGCGAGGCCATCGCTCACTATCTCTTGAGGGACGGGTGCGCCATTTCATTGGCTCGCGCACGTCCGAAGGAGCGATCGCCGATGCATTATTCGATTATCAGAGCAGTTCCATGCGTCGTCGTGATGTTGTTTACGACTGCGGTGTCGCCCGCAGCCATCTATCAATGGACGGGCGGCGGGCCGGCGCCGAAAGTGTTCAATAGTTCGGCCAATTGGAGTTCCGGCATCGTGCCCGGCGTGCTCGATCGCGCCAACTTCAATATCTCCGATACCGTCCTGTTCACCACCAGTCCGACCAACGAAGATTCGTTCATCAGCGGCGGAAATTTTGCCAACGGCATTACCGTCAACATGAACCAATCCGGGAACCAGACGTGGAGCATCGACACGTGGAATGTCCTCCAAAAGGCCAGCGTCGTCCTGAACGGGACGGACGTGGCCGTCGAGTTCGGCACGACCCTCTCCGACGGCGGCGTGATCACGGTCAACTCCGGCAGCACGTATTCGACCGGCGGACTCTCCACCTCGCCGACCGCGCCAAATACGTTCAATGTGACTGGCCAGGTGAACGTCAATCCCGGCGGCGTGCTGGCGGTGAGCGGTTGGCTCCAGCTTGGCGCGGGCGGCCCGGTCAGGAGTTCGCACGGAACGCTGAACCTCAACGGCGGCACGGTGACGGCGGGCAACGACGTGTATCTTGGCGACTCCGGAAGTGCCGGCGTCACCGGCCGCATCGCGATCACCAACAGCGGCGTGATGACGCAGACCGGTCCGGGCAAGCTGTACATCGCCTCGCAAGACAATGTAAACGACAGCGCCGCGACGCTCAGCATCTCCGGCGCGGGATCGGCGTATGTCCAGAATGCATTCGGCGCCGAAGTCGGCAGCACGTTACAGGGTGCCGGCACTCTGCTGGTCACCAGCGGCGGACGGTTTCAACACTCCAGCAACTTCAACGTCAACAAGCGCGGCTCGGTCATCCTCAGCAACGGCGGATTCTTCCTTGGGAACATGTCGCTCAAAGGAGGGTTTCTCAGCTTCGACAACAGCACGATCGACGGCTCGGTCGACGTGTCCAACGCCGGCTCGATCAATGCGACCAGCACATACAATCTTTTCCCCGCGCGGCGCATGGCCGTGACAAACGGCGTGGCGACGTTCGCGGGCGGGATCAACGTCTCGATCAACAGCACTGGCACGATCACATCCGGTTCGGGCGCGATCATCAATTCGGCAGGCTCCAGCACCTGGGGCAGCGGCGCGAATGGGCTGGCATTCGGCAGCCTGAACGGCGTGACGAACATCAGCAACCTGAAGATCGGCGCGAACGGCGGCGCGGCGACGATCAACATCATCAACGGCGGCACATTAAACGTGAGCGGCTCGGGCGGCGGCGGGCTGACCATCGGCGACAACGTCGGCACTTCGCCGGCGGTTGTGAAGGTGAACGGACCGGTGGGCGGCGTTGTACTCGGGCAGTTCACACCCACATTCATCAACCGTCGCGGCACACTGCAACTCCTGGGCGGCGGGTTCTATCGCGGCGAACAATTGACGATCGATGCCGGAACGTTCGACGGCTCGGCCGGCACGTATACCTTCAACGCGACCAATCCGTTCATTCCCTCCGTCACCGTCACGAACGGCGGCTTGTTTCGGGGCGCTGATCTGAGGCTCTCAGCCGGCGCAGCAACCGTTAGCGCGGGCGGCCAAGTTCTGTTGACCGGCACGTTCACGAACGGGTCCGCCATTAACGGTGTCGTCGGCACAACCGTGACCGGGGCGAACTCGCTCCTACAAGCGAGCAACGGGTTCATCTCGCGAACCGGCATGAAGATCGAGAGCGGCGGCGTGGCAAGCTTCGGCACGGCTTCGCTCCAATTCCACCCGTTCGGCGGCACGACGCTCTCACTCAACACCGGCGGAACGCTGAACGTCGGCAGTCTGATGGATATCGCGTCGAACGCCCAGATGTCGGTCTTGGGAACGGGTAGCATCGCGGGCGCACTGACCAACGCGGGCACGGTCACCGTGCTCACCGGCCGACTGACCGTCGACGGCGCGACGACGAACAATGGGTCGATTCTCTTCCTCGGCGTTCCCGGCGGCATTGCGAACTTCGCGGGCGTTGGTGGCGCCGGGCGGTTCATCGTCAGCAACTCGTCGATCGTCGGCGTCGGGCACCTGCGGCAGCCGCTCGTCACGCTCAGCAACGGCGCGCGCCTGTTCACGCGCAGCAACGGTGGGCCGGACGGGGTCAGTCGGGTCGACATGCTGACCATGGACCCGGATGGCGGCACGGCGTGGAATCTGAACGACAACGATCTGATCATCGATTACGACGCGGGGATCGGCTCCCCCGCCGAATCGATCCGCGCCATGATCGCCACTGGCAGAAACGGCGGCGCGTGGAATGGGCCCGGACTTTCCAGTGGCGCTGCCCGCGAGGATCATCGCACGGCGCTCGGGTACGTCGATAACACACTCCTTCACTACACGACGTTCAGCGGACAGAACGTCAACGACACCTGTGTGCTCGTAAAATACACCTGGCACGGCGACACGGATCTAAACGGGGTCGTCGATTTCGACGACTACTCACGAATCGATGCCGGCTTCAGCAACAACCGCACCGGTTGGTTCAACGGCGATGTCGACTACAACGGCATTATCGACTTCGACGATTACTCTCTGATCGACATGGCGTTCAACACGCAGTCCGGCACGCTGCGACGCGCGCTGTCATACCTCGATGGCGGCGATCGCAGCGGCGATGGAATGGATTCGCCGGCGCTAAAGGTGGTCGAAGATCACTTCGAGCGCTTCGGCGACGCGTACGCCTCATCGTTTCTCGCGGCCGTTCCAGAGCCGGGCTTGCCGCTGTATTTCATCGTGTTGTCGAGCGCGCTCATGCGGCGACGAACTGCTGCGCGCTGAAACTCCCAAGTTCACCGCTCTGGATACATTCGCAATTCTGTAATTCCGCGAAGTCGAGGTTTGCTGGACGATTCCGCGCTGCTATTTCCTGATGGGGGAAGGTACAGCCGCTGTACCGTCGTTTGGGAAGGGAGATCGCCGATGGTTCGCCGTATCACTTGTTTGGGTCTTGTCGTGTCTCTCTTCTGGGCCAGCCCTGGTTACGCCGTCATCAAAGTCTGGGCAGGTGGCAGCGGCAACTGGACGACGTCGGCGAACTGGTCACCGTCGGGTCGGCCGCAGGATGGCGATGACGCCGCGCTGATCCAGGCAGACGCGATCAATCGCACCGTGACCTATAACGACATCTCGCCGTTCCTGCAGACGCTCAACTCGATCCAGATCGACTCGCAAGGCTCCGGCCGTATGACATTGCAACAGGTGGATGCGCTGACCTCGCTGGAAGCGCTCGGCCTGTCAATCGGCAACTTCGGGCCCGGCGCATA
>JACMJD010000331.1 GCA_014380825.1 Phycisphaerae bacterium
GCGAAACCGAAGCCGCTCAATCGCGTAGGCGGCAAACACCGAGGCCGCCAGCGAGAAGGCCGTGGCAACGACCGAGATAAAAACCGTGTTCCACATCCACTCCGGATACGCCGTGCGAAAAAGCAGCTTTTCGAAATGTGCGATCGTCGGCGCGATCACCCAGAACGGATTGCCGGTACGCGACAGCAGCTCGTGATCGGGCTTTACCGATGTGATGCCCATCCAGTAGAACGGGAATAGCAACACGATCAGGAACACGATCAGCGGCAGATAGATCGTGACGAACTTGCGCGACGGCGTCTCGAGGTAGCTCATGCCGACGCTCTCGCCGGCTTGCGGGCTAGGCGTTGCCACGGTGGTGCTCATTTGTCTTGACCTCCCTGCTGCCAGGCGCGGCGCTGAAGGCCGAAGTAGCTGAACATGATCGCAGCCAGCAGGAACGGCACCATCGCAATCGAGATCGCCGCACCTTCGCCTAGCGCGCCGCCCGAAATCGCGCGTTGGAACGACAGCGTCGCCATCAGGTGGGTCGCATTTAATGGGCCGCCGCGCGTGATGACATAGATCAGCTGAAAGTCTGTGAACGTGAACAGCACCGAGAACGTCATCACCACGGCGATGATCGGCGTCAGCAGCGGCAAAGTGACGTGGCGAAACTGCTGCCACCGGGTTGCACCGTCGATCGCGGAGGCTTCGTAGTACGACGGCGAAATCGTTTGCAAACCGGCGAGCAAAGTGATCGCAACGAATGGAACGCCGCGCCAGATATTCGCTGCGATCACCGACAGCCGCGCGTTCCATGGCTCACCGAGGAAATCGATGTAGCGGTCGATGAGCCCCATCTTCACCAGCACCCAGCTGATGATCGAAAATTGCGCGTCGTAGATCCACCAGAAGGCAATCGCCGACAGAGCTGTCGGCACGATGTACGGGAGAAGAATGACGGCGCGAAAGAAAGTCTTGAAGCGGATATTGCGGTTCAGAAGCAGCGCGAGCCAAAGCCCCAGGACAAATTTGAAAACACTGGCAACGAACGTGTAGAAAAGCGTGTTGAACAGGGCAAGGCGCGTGACCGCGTCGCCCCACAGGAACTCGTAGTTTTCGAGGCCGATCCAGACGCCGTCGCGCCCGACTTTAGTGTCGGTGAAACCAAGCCACACGCCGAGCCCGAGCGGATACGTCAGAAACAGCACCAACAACAACGTCGCCGGCAGCATGAAGATCATGCCAAGGGCGTTACGGTTGTTCTGAAGCTTCTCGAGAGTCGTCATCGCGGCAACGAAAGGCAAGGGCTCGCATGCGCGAGCCCTTGTCGTTCACGCAGAGCTATCGGTCAGACCTTGTAGTACCTCTCTGCCCGCTTTTGGGCGCGTTCCATCGCCTCCTTCGGCGTCTTCGAACCGCTGATCGCCTCGGCCACCATGTTGACGACGATGAAATCGGCACCCGCGCCCGCCGAGGCGTAGCCGAGCTTGCCCGCGTAGCCGGCCGGTCGCATGTTCTTGACTGGGTCGCGATACGGCGTGTGCTTCGGGTCGACGGTCCAGATCGGAAGATTCGCGTAGCCGGCGAGCGGCGTCGCGATGTACGCACCGGCGCCCGTCAACCACGGGTCGAACTGCTCCTTTTCCATCATGAAGCGCAGGAACTCCTTCGCAGCCTGCGGGTACTTTGTGTACTTCATGATCATTTGGTTAAAGAACAGATGCGACTCGGTCGGCACACCCACCGGACCGATCGGGTAGTTCGCATGTTGGACGTCGGCCTGCAGCTCCTTGACCTTCGGGTCGGTCGAGGTCTTGGTCGCGTAGTAAATTGAGATGCCGTTGTTGGTCAGCGAAATCTGCCCGTCGAGAAATGCTTTGTTGTTGTTCGGGTCAAGCCATGACAGCGTGCCCGGAATGAACGTTGCGTACAGCTCCTTCCCGTACTCGAGCGCCTTCATCGTCTCCGGGCTTTCGATCACCACCTTATTTTTCTCGTCAACGAGCTTGCCGCCGAAAGCCC
>JACMJD010000332.1 GCA_014380825.1 Phycisphaerae bacterium
GCCGAAGCGGTGGCGGCGCTGATTTACGATTGGGACCGCCGCACGGCTGTCGTGCTTCGATCGCCGGCGCTGGCGAAGATCGTCGGATTCACGCCGGAAGAAGCCGATGCGGATGAGCGCTGGTGGCGCGATCGGATTCATCCGGACGACCTGCCCGCGGCGCAGGCGCGCCTGGGGCGGGCGCTTGCCGACAACGAGCCGGGATTCGCGGTTGAATATCGCGTGCAGCATCGCGACGGGCATTGGGTTCACGTGTGGGATCGCTGCATGATCGTGCGCGACTGCGACGATCAGGTCACACGGATCATCGGCAGCGCGGTTGACGTGACCGAATTGAAGCGCGCGCAGCACGAGCTTCAGAAAGCCAAGGAGATCGCCGAGTCGGCGGATCGCGCGAAGGATCAGTTCCTCGCCGTGTTGAGCCACGAGCTGCGTACGCCCCTCACGCCGGTGCTGGGCGCGGTGCACATCTGGGCGAACGATGAAACGGTGCCGGCGAAGGCGCGCGAGGATCTGGAAATGATCCGCCGAAATATCGAGCTGGAAGCTCGACTGATCGACGATCTGCTCGATCTCACGCGCGTCGCCCGCGGCAAGATTGATCTTCAGTTGCAACCGTGCGACGCGCACCTCGCAATCCAGCGTGCGGTGGAAATATGCCGGCCGGAGATGGCGCAGAAGAATCACGCGTTGACGATCGATTTGGCGGCCACCCGCAGCGTGATCGTGGCGGATGCGGCGCGATTCCAGCAGATCATCTGGAATCTGGTCCAGAACGCCGTGAAGTTCACGCCCGACCATCGTCACATCGCGGTGACGACGGCCTGCGAACACGATCAACTGGTCGTGCGCGTGAGCGACGATGGCATCGGAATCGCGCCCGAATCGATCGGCCGCATCTTCGACGCCTTCGAGCAGGTGTCCCGCGACGTCACGCGTCGCTTCGGCGGGCTGGGACTCGGGCTGACGATCTCCAAGAAACTCGTCGACCTGCACGGCGGCGAGCTGCAAGCACAGTCGGACGGCATCGATCGCGGTTCGACATTCACGCTTCGCTTTCGGCTGGACACGGTCCACGCACCGGTCGAGCCCGCGCCTCCAGATCACGACATCGACGGCGACGGCGAGGGCGACGGCGAGCGGGTGACGCTGAGCGATCACGGTCACGATTCGCTCCGCATCCTGCTGGTCGAAGACCATGCCGACACCGCCGAGGTAATCGCGAGGTTGCTGCGGGCGAATCGCTACCAGGTGCAGACCGCCGGCAATGTAGCCGAAGCGCTCGACTTGGCGGCGCGCGAGGTGTTTGATCTGGTCATCAGCGACCTGGGCTTGCCGGATGGAACCGGTCACGAGTTGATGCGACAGTTGATCAACCGCGCGAATCCGATCAAGGGAATCGCGCTCACCGGGTTCGGCATGGAAGCGGATCTGGACCTCAGCCGCGAATCGGGGTTCGCCGAGCACCTGACCAAGCCGGTCGACCTGCATCGCCTAGAGGCGAGCATCCACCGCGTGGTCAGCGCTGACTAGCGGGCGAGCGAGCGTCACGACAAGTTCAGCATCAGCACGATCAGCCCGATGACAATGCTCACCACAATCCCCGTGATGGCCAGGCCCTCGCCGCGCAGGTTGTCCAGCGAGAAGAGGATGCGCAACAGTGCGATCACGCTTAACAGCAGGCTGGCGATCGGGACTGAAAGAATCGCGAGCGCTTGAAGCGAATCCGGAAACGTGCGCCGGATGAACGGCAGCACGGGGCCGCAGAGCAGCGCGGCTTCGACGAGCGAGACGGTGATCGCGGTGATCGCGAGCTTGCTGAGGCGCGGATTAGCCTCGCGGGAACGACCGGCGGCGAAATACTCCAGCGGCGGGCGCGGCATCATTGCCGGGATGTTATCACGCACGGGTCGCGAGCTGGATCGGCATGCACCCGGCAATTCAATTGCTTCCTGATCCGAGCGCGTTACATTCTCCCCGCACATTCACAAATTCCGGGGGGAAGCCGGGAGGCAGAATGGGAACGCGCAGATTCCAAACGGGCATCTACCTGCTGTCGGCAGTGATCGCAACTCAGGCACGACTCGCCACCGCAGGGAACGGCGACCTGCCGACAAGTCGCGATAATTACTCGATCCCCGCCGCCGATGTCCTGGACAACCTTGCGGACCTGCCGGCGGGCTGCAAGCGCCTGATCATCGCGACGCAATGCTTCGGCGGAACGTTCGTCAGGCTCGCGCGCGGGAAAGCCGACACCGCGGCGGCTTCGGGGTCCGACGATAAAACGAAAACGACCACCGGCGGATACGACAAGGGCGCGACGGATCAGACCAAGCCCGAATCCGGCAACAACGGCAAGAAAGTTCACGACTCCGGCGACGCCAGCAAAACCGGCCGCGAGAATCCGCAGAGCACCGACGGCACGGCAGGTAACACGCCGCTGCAAGACGTGAGCCTCGAGCCAACCAGCGACTCGGGCGCCGTGTACAGTCGTCACATCCTGATCTACGCCGGCCGACCGGAACCGACCGACAAAGCGGACCGCGACAAGATCAAGAATGCATTCCAAGGTCAGGCTCGAACCACCGTCCTTAGCGTGGGCGGCGGACGAAGACCAGGCAGCCCGAGCCAGGGAACCGACGGGTGGGACCGCCCCGCCGATGGGGTCGATCTGATCAAGGCGATGGAGGAGCTGAAGGCACAGATCATGTCGTCGGCGCACCCGGAGCGCGAACAGTTCATTTTCTACGTCATGGATCACGGCGTTGAAGTGAGGAACACGCCCGCCACGCCGAACTCGCCGCCAACTTCGCCGGGGCAACGCGGCGTGATTCCCGGCGTCCAGATGTTTCGTTCGACGCCCACCGCGCCCGATGGCGAGTACGACATCGAAAAGATCAACCTGATCGAAGACACCGAGAACGTCCCGGGCTTCAACCTCTTCATCCCGTTTACCGATGCAACCTACGCATACGACCCGTTCGGCGGCAGCAGCTTCTTTCAGCCGGGAGACTGGAGCCTTCAGGTCGGCTCACACTCGTTCGCCTCATTTTCCGAAGGTTACCGCGACCTCGGCGGCGCGGGCGATTACGTGGTTGGCGATTCGGCGGACGAAGGAATTTCCCTGTTTTTCCCAGTGCCCGAATCGCTCTTTCTCAATGAATTCTTCGATACAACGTTGGACGTGTCGTTCGACAACCTGGTCCCCGTAACCGGCGGGCCGCGCTTTCGGGAGTGGCTGGTGGGATCCGTGACGCAAACGTCCGGTGCGATGGCGCAACTGCCCGAGCCCACATCGGCGATGTTGCTGCTGATCGGCGCGTGCCGCTTGATACGTCGTCGTCGTGGGCACCGCAACGGCGGCGACTAGACGTCCAGGTTCTTCACTTCCAGCGCGTGATCTTCGATAAACTTTCTTCGACGCTCGACATCTTCGCCCATCAATGTGCTGAACAGGCGCTCGGCTTCGCCGGCTTCCTGTAGCGTGACGCGAAGCAGCACTCGGCGCTCGGGATCGAGCGTGGTTTCCCACAGTTGCTCGGCGTTCATCTCGCCCAGACCTTTGAATCGCTTCACTTCGATGCCGTGCTTGCCGAGCTTGTAGATTTCCGGCAGCAATTGCGCCACGCCGGCCACATCGTGGGGCTTTTCTTCCTGGATCAGCGCGTACTTGGTTCGCAGCTTTTCGCCGGTGACGGATTCTTCCTGGGTCAGGAAATAATCGTCGATCAGCAGGCCATACTGCGCGAGTTGTGTGAACAGCTTCTCAAGATCTTTCACTTCGTGCAGCTCGTGTACCTTCAGCAAGTGCAGGAACGCTTCGGGTTCGTCTTCCGCCGTTTCGGTGGTCGAATCCTTCGACGCCTGCTCGCGCAGGAACGCATCGCGATCGGTCAGGTCGTGGAAGTAAAACTCTTCGCCCTTCTGGACGACGCGGTAGATCGGCAGCCGGCCCTTGTTGTCGCGACGCGAGAGGAACTCGGCAAAGTCGATCCCGCGGCGCTGCACGACGCGAACCAGCTCGTCCAATCGCTGAAGCAACTCAGCCACGCGACGAAGCTCTTCGCCGTCCAGTCGGCGCGCGTCTTTCCCGGTATCGCCGTCACGAATCACGAGCGACGTTCCGTCCAGGCCGAGCGCGGTATAAATCTCGGACATCTTGCGATCGTTCAAAACGTATTCGTCCTTCTTCTTTCGCGTCACCATGTAAAGCGGCGGCTGCGCAACGTACACGCGGCCGGCGCGGATCAGCTCCTGCATGTGGCGGAAAAAGAAGGTCAGCAACAGTGTGCGGATGTGGCTGCCGTCCACGTCGGCGTCCGTCATGATGATCAGCTTGCCGTAACGACGCTTGGCCAGGTCGAAGTCTTCGCGAAAGCCGGTGCCCAGCGCACTGATGATCGTGCGGATCGCCTCATGCGAAAGCATCTTCACGACGTTGGCCTTCTCGACGTTCAGGATCTTGCCGAACAGCGGAAGGATCGCCTGGATCTCGGAATTGCGGCCCTGCTTCGCGGAACCACCGGCGGAGTCGCCTTCTACGAGGAACAGCTCCGTATCTTCGTTCGATTTGCTGCGACAGTCAGATAACTTGCCGGGAAGCGAATTGCCTTCCAGCGAATTCTTACGACGAGTCAGCTCGCGCGCCTTTCGCGCCGCCTCGCGCGCCTCGGACGCGAGCATGCCTTTTTCGAAAATCGCTTTGGCGTCTTTGGGCTTCTCTTCGAAATACGAACCGAGTCGCTCGTTCAATCCTGAGCTGACAAATCCTTCGACTTCGCTGTTCCCGAGTTTCGTTTTCGTCTGCCCTTCGAACTGCGGCTCGGCCACCTTCACGCTCAGCACCGCGATCAGGCCTTCGCGCACGTCGTCCCCGCTCGGCCGGGAATCTTTAATCCAGCCTGCTTTTTCCGCGTGACGATTGATCGTGCCGGTGAGGGCAGTTTTGAATCCGGAGAGATGCGTGCCGCCTTCGTGCGTGTTGATGTTGTTTGCGAAACTTTCGATTGTCTCGCTGTAGCCGTCGTTGTACTGCATCGCGACTTCAAGAATCATTCTCGATTCGGTGTCTTCCTTCTTGAAGTAAATGATCGGGTGCAACACTTCTTTACCGTCGTTCAAATACTTCACGTATTCGACGAGCCCATGCTCATATTTGAACTCATCGCGCTTGGCGGGCGTGGTGCGCTCGTCTTCGATGATGATCTGCACGCCCTCATTCAGGTACGCCAGTTCGCGCATGCGTTTCTGAAGGATTTCGTACTTGAAATCAATCTCAGGGAAGATTTTTTGATCGGCCTTGAACGTGACTTTCGTGCCGGTCTTGGTGCTCTTGCCGACGACTTTCAGATCGCTGGCTTTCTTGCCGCGCTCGAATTCCATGTGATACGTCTGACCGTCACGGCTGACTTCCACTTCCAGCCATTCCGAGAGCGCATTCACGACCGACGCACCGACGCCGTGCAACCCGCCAGTGGTGCGGTAAGCGCTGTCGGCGTTGTGTTCGAATTTTCCGCCGGCACCGAGTTTTGCGAAAACGACTTCGACGGTCGGTATTTTTTCGGTCGGATGAATGCCGACCGGAATGCCGCGCCCATCGTCGGCCACCGTGACCGAACCGTCCACGTTGATCTTCACCAGGATGCTGCGGCAGTAGCCGGCAAGGGCCTCGTCGATCGAGTTGTCGACGATCTCGTACACGAGCTGGTGCAGCCCGCGGGAGTTGATGCCGGCGATGTACATGCCGGGGCGCGTGCGGACGTGCTCGACATCGTTGAGCACGCGAATCTGGCTCTCGTCGTAATCGC
>JACMJD010000333.1 GCA_014380825.1 Phycisphaerae bacterium
CTGCACCAGCTTCGTGGCCGCGTCGGGCGTTACAAGCATCGCGCGTATTGCTATCTGCTGCTGCCGGCCGATCGTCCCATCACACCGGTGGCGGCGAAGCGGTTGAAAGCGATCGAGGAGTACTCCCATCTCGGCGCGGGCTTTAAGATCGCGATGCGCGATCTGGAAATTCGCGGCGCGGGAAACATTTTGGGGCCGGAACAATCGGGTCATATCGCAACCGTGGGTTACGAGATGTATTGCCAGTTGCTCGAAGAAGCGGTGCAGCAACTGAAGAACGCTCCGAAGGCGACGACGCCCGATGCGCACGTGGAGATCGGCATCACCGCGTTCATCCCGAAGACGTTCATCGCGAACGATCGCCAGCGGATGGATGTTTATCGCCGCCTGACGCGCTGCACGAGCCTTGAGATGCTCGGCGAATTGCAGCAGGACGTGACCGACGCGTTCGGCGAGATCGCGCGGCAGGTGGTCGTGCTGTTCGCGCTGACCGAGTTGCGACTGCTGGCCGGCCTGTATGGCATCGAAAGCATCATCAAGAAAGATCCCGATGTCGTGCTAACGGTGCGCGATGCCAACCGCGCCCAGTTCGCGCTCACCGGCGCGCCGGGCACGTTGCGGGTGATCGATGAGAAGACCGTTTATCTCCGCATGCCCGCGACGTACATGGAATCCGAGACGCTGTTGATCGTGCTGCGCAACCTCATGCGGGCCGCGTACGACAAGGAACAAAAGGCGTCGATCGCGCCGCCGACGGTTCCGAAACCTGCATCACCGACCGCCGCCCTCACGGCGCGCTAGACCACGTCGTAACAATCAGAGCGCTTCCCGGCACGGTCGCGCCGACACGCCCGTATCGAGCGCGCGAGCTGAGCCAAGTCGTCGTAAGCGAAGAGTTCGCGAGGGGTCGCGCTTCATTCATCCGTTTGACATTGACGCGCCGCGACCTTTGCCGATAAACCGCATGATCGCGCGTGGCAATGCCTCGCGCCCGTCGATCGCGCCGGCCAGGAAGTTTGCCAACCACGGACGTGAAACGATCATCGCCGCGACGCGACAGGCGAGCGAGCGGACGCACCAGAGGTCTCGATACGCACGACGGAGCGATACGATGTCGATCGCGCGCTTCGCGCGATGCGCCGCGATGATTTCGTGCGCCGCCAATTCGGCACTGCGCATCGCCAGGCCCATTCCTTCTCCGCCGATCGGTTCGAGCGACGCGGCAGCGTTGCCGACGGGGATCTGATTCTCGAGCCAATCGCGTGCAACAGGTGATCGCGGGAGCGGTGATGCGAGCCAATCGCTCGCGCGGTGTGCCCGAAGCATTCTCGCGCGGAGCGTTTCGTTTTCTTCAACGATCGCCGCGAACATCGCATCCAGGTCGCCGCGGAATTGCCGTACGCGAAACGCGGGAACGCTGAACGACGCGTTCCATTGTTCATCCTCGACCGGCGCCAAACCGCCATAGTGTCCGTCGACGCCGAACAGTTCGATCGCGTTCCGCGGACCTTCGACGCCAGAGAAGTGGGCTTTGATGCCTAGATCGTGAGTGGGCGATCCTTTCCCGTCGGCGACGATCACGCAGCGAGTGTGGATCTCCTCCACACGATTCGACGTGAGGTCGCGGATGACGACCTGATTGTGTTCGATGCGCTCGCATCGGGCCGGTTGGATCACTCGCACGCCGCGTGTTTTCGCGTGATCGAGCAGCGCGCGATCGAGTTGTCGGCGCGAAACGCCCCACATCCGCGATGGGAGTTGCAGCTCGACCGTTGCGCCGTTTGGTGTGTGGATCATCGCGCGCTCCAGCGCGACCGCTTTCAGGCGCGCGACCGCGTCGCGCGCACCCACTCGATCCAAGACCTCGATACCCACCGCGCTGAGGCATTCACCGCACACCTTATCGCGCGGGAATCGATGCTGCTCGATCATGATCGTCGGAAGTCCTGCGCGAGCGAGCAGACTCGCGGCAATCGATCCCCCGGGACCAGCGCCAACGACGACAATGGGACGATCGCTCGACACAATGAAAGAGCCCACGGATAGCTATCCGTGGGCGTTCTTGCGGATGACTGCGATTACGCTCACGCACTTGCCATTTGCGGCGCGTTCCCTGATGCGCGTTCCTGGATGTTGGGCATCATGTCGCGCATTTCTTTTGCCATCTGCGTGTTCGGATAGTCGCGAATGACTTCCTCGGCGATGCGCAGGGCGTCGGTCCATTTGTCTTCCTGCACGCACGCAGAAAACTGTGACCGCAGAATGTTGAGCTTCTCCTTGAACACGCCGCGCGCCGCTTCCTGCATGGAGTCGGCTTCGGCGGGGGTGAGGTAGAGATCTAGTCGCTTCAGAATCTCGATCGCGCCGTCGACGTCCTTGCGGTTGACCGAATCGTGCCAGCTCTCCAGCAGTTGTCGCTTGTGCTGCTGGCGCCGCGCTTCGATGTCCTGGGGCAGGCGCTGCACTTGTTCGTCAGCCGGATAGACCGCCATCAGCCGCTCGGCTTCGCGTTGGGCGGCGGCCCAGTTTTCGCCACGCATGTGACGATCGATCCCCGCTATCGCGTCGTTCACCTGACGACGCACGAGATCGCTGCGACGCTGGCTGATCTCGGTGCGGAAGCGGTCGGCCTCGCTCTTGTAGCCGAAGCCCATTTCGATTTCGTTCGCCAGCGCCAACGCAGCTTCCCAGTCTTGTCGGGCGATTTCTTCCTGGATAGCGCGGCGAAGCGTGTCGCGCTCCTTCTCGCGGAACGCGACCGACTTGGCGCGCTCGGTCAGCAATTGCTGTTCACTGATCAGGTTCAACAGGACGGACATCTGGTCCATCGTGTCGTTCATCGGCGTGAGCTTGTCGTTCAGGGCTTTGCTCAGATCGCTGCGTAACGAGAAGACCGACATCGCGATTGGCCAGGTCGTCAAAACGAGGATCGCGCTGACAATGCCTATCCCAAGCACCGCCCAATTTGCCGTTTTAGATTGCCAGACGAGGAAGGTGCCGAACCCGATGACGACCAGGGATACGGCCAGGAGAACGATGTAAGCCCAGGTAACGGACCGAGGAGGGCGTTGTTCCAAGGACCACCTCCGAAGGAGACACGGGAGTATTTTCGCGGCCACTCAACTGTAATAGTGGCCACGGCTCACGTCAATTTTTCGCCGTGTCCAGCGGCTTCTGCTTGGGCCAGTTTTTCTGCTTCCGCCAAGGCCACTTTCTGCTTGGATTCGGCTTCAAGCGATGAGCGTTCGCGCTCGCCGGCGAGCACGAACAGGAAGACCCACGCACACACGAACGCACCGCCCGCCAACATCATGGTCATAGAATTCCGTCCCGCTTCGGCTGACTTGCACTAGATCGGCAGAAGCGGTGCGGAAGAATCAATCGACGCCGGTCACTTGGACGCCGGTCACTTTGTGGCCGGATGAAAAGCCGCGATCTCCGATATCCCGGCGTTCTGCGTCTGGGCGCTCACTTTGGTGACGGTAAACGTGAGCGATCGAACCGTCTTCGCTGGAAAACTCAGCTCAACCGGCGTCGCGCCGTCGTTCGGCAGATCGCCGACGTCCACCGTGCTGCCATCATCAAACTTGATCACGCCGCCGGTCACGTGGTCGGTCGTGTTCGGGCGATCGTACAACAGGATCGTGTCGATCGTCTGCGGGTCTTTCCATTCGAGTTTGATCGAAGCGCCGACGGTTTCCTTCGCGCTGGCCCACTCGAATTGTTTGCCGCGAGGATAGCCCGAAGCGTTCCCATCGATCGCGCCGGCGGCGGTGTAGCCGGATTCGGTGGAGCTTGCGGTGGCGGTTGCCTGACGCGCAACATCGAACGCGCGATCCAGGATCGAGATCGGCATCGACACCGCGCCCGCGACTAACTCGATCGGCTTGTGCAGGTCTGGCCGCCGCACATTCTCGAACTGGGGGATCGCGATTTTGCCTGTTGATCCGGTTGTCTGGCTCGCGAGCACGACTCCATCCTGCTTGAGTTTCCATTCCGCCGGATGATCGAGACCTTCGTTTCCGTAGAAGTAGATGGTTGGCGCAAACGGGAAGCCGCTCGGCGATTCGTTCTTGCTGAAGACCCTATTGAAGCGCGGGCCCCGCATGGAGTCCCGGTGCGTTTCCGTCGGGATGTTCTCGATCGACTCGAATTTGCCGCGGGTGTAAGCCATTGAGATGCCGTCGTCTTCATATCTCGTGGTGGGATGCTTCAACTTCTCGCCGTACATCCGCACTACGATCCTACTCGGCGACGACGCGGTCATTCGCGAGGTGTACGGCTGTGTCGGAATCGGCGCGCCGCCGCGAACAAACAGCGGAAACGCATCGATGTCGCACGCGATGATCTGCTCAGTGCCGCCTTCATATTTTAGAACAGTGAACCAGTTGTACCAGTCGTCGCCAGGCGGGAACCAGACGACTTGCTTCGCGATCTTTCGCTCACCTTCGCCAGGCGACGTGATCGGGGCAACGAGCAAGTGATCCCCCAACATGAACTGTTGCGGATTCTGATAAGCATTCTCGTCATTCGGACAATCGATGTACATCGGCCGCGTGAGCGGCACCATGTCGCGACAACTCTGCGCGACCGAGGAATAGATGTACGGAAACAACTCACTGCGCAGGTGGAACGATTTCCGCATCGAGTCTTCCGCCCACTTCGGATACGTCCACGGCCGGCGATCCATTTTCGCATCGCGCGTGGAATGGCTTCGCAGCGCCGCCGTCATCGCGCCGAACTGGCACCAGCGCGTGTACGACTCTTCGTTTCGTCCGCCCATGTGGCCGCCGATGTCGTGGGACCAGAAGAAGAAGCAGCCGACGTTGCCGGCGGTCGCGGTGAACGGGACTTGGAACTGGAGCATCGCCCAGCCGGTGTCGGCGTCGCCGGAGAAATGGATCGGGTGGCGATGATCTCCCCAGCCCGCCCATCTGCTGAAGCTCGCGCCGCGCTCGTCCTTCTTCGCGGAGTGGTCGTAGTAATATTTGTTTAGCC
>JACMJD010000334.1 GCA_014380825.1 Phycisphaerae bacterium
GATTACGATTACGAACTCGAACTGGCCGACCTGCGACCGCACGTGCGGCTGAGCAGGCTCGTGCGCGTCAATCATCGTCTGCACGGCGCCCACGAGATGTTCGGGCTGATGCGATTGAGCGGGCTGATCAAGGCGGGCAAGAAGCGGTGTCACGTGCGCGCCGACAGCGTCGTGCTGGTTCGGCTGGCGCTGCTCGGTCAGCTCATCCGGCTGGAACAATTCGAGTTCTTCAACCGCGATCACAACAACCGCTCGAGCCGCTATCTCGGCAAGAAGAATGTTCGCCCGAACAGCTTCCTCTCCGGCATCCTCGGCACCGGACCCCTGCCATCGGGCGAATGGTGGGACGCATCACTCAAGGGCAAGATTTTGTTTCCCGAGTGGCGCGTGATGCAGGAGTATTACCGCTCGGTCGGGCAGATTCCGCTGTCTGCCGGCGATCGGGCGCGCTGCCATGGATCGCTGGCAGTTTACGTGTTGCTTCACACGCCGAAACTGGCGCGCGATCTGGTCATCGCGCTCGAGCAGTTCCTCGGATTGGTGTGGAATCGCGTCGCCAAGTCCGGGTCCTCGCTTGCGCCGCGCAGTGCCGGAATCGGCGCGACGTCGCGCGCGTCTCATTGACGCTTTCGCGCTCCGAAACTCTAAAAGATCTATCGCCAATGTGGCCACCGCAGGTATGATTCCGTTACGCGCCTGCGTGGCGCGGATCTCATCTCGTTGAACCTAAAGGTCCACACTGCCATGCCGATCCAGATGACGATTCCTACCGAGCCCATCGGCAGCATCCCTCGGCCGCTTCCTCTCATTGAGGCCGTTGCGACGCGGGATGGTGATGATCCGTCGCTCGAGCCGCTCTACGACGACGCGATCCGCGACACGATTATGCAGTTCGAAGCCACCGGCTCCCCGGTCATCACCGATGGCGAGCAGCGCAAGTATCACAACTTCTGGACCTACTGCGTGCATGGCCTGCCAAACACCGCCCCGGACGGTTTCAAGATTCCCTTCTCCGACGGCCACGTTCGACGAATGCCTCGCCTGACGAATGGCCCGTTTCGCTATCGCCGACATGCGGACAGCTACCTCGAAGTCGCGCAGCGCTACGCGCACGTTCCGGTGAAACAGGCGGTCATCTCGCCGTCGGCGCTGAGCCTGATGTATTCGGAGGAGATTCCCGGCTACTCGCGCGACCAGTTCATCGACGAGTTGCTCAACGAACACGAGACCGAGATTCGCAGTTGCTTACGCAAGGGCGCCCACAAGGTGCAGATCGATTTCACCGAAGGGCGTTTCGCTGTGAAGGTCGACCCGTCCGGAAAACTCCTGCACAGCTTCATCGATTTGAACAACCTCGGACTCTCGCGGTTCTCGCCGGAAGATCGCCAGCGCATCGGGGTGCATACTTGTCCAGGCAGCGATCGCGATTCAACCCACAGCGGCGAAGTCGACTATGCCGAGCTTTTGCCCGGCCTGTTCGAACTGAAGGCCGGCAACTTCTACATCGCGCTGGCGGGAGAGAAGGATCCGACGCGTGTCCTGAAGATCATCCGGGACCATATGAAGCCGGGCCAGCGGGTTTTTGTCGGAGTAGTCTCGCCGATCGACCCGCGGGTTGAGACGCCGGAGGAAATCCGCGACCGCGTGCTCGAAGCCGCCAAATACATCCCGGTCGAGCAACTGGGCACGTGCGACGACTGCGGCTTTTCGCCATTTTGTGATGACACAACGACCACCCGGGCGACGGCGTTTGCAAAGATCCGCTCCCGGGTGCTCGGCACCGCCCTTGCAGCGAAGTCGCTCGGAGGTGAATGAGTGTCCCACCGAGAAGATGAGGAAACGCTGCTGCGTTCTGCGGCTCTCCAGAATGCCAACAGCATCCTCGCTGCCCGCCAGCGAGCTGAACAAGAACTCATCGCCGCAAAAGAACTGCTTCGCCAGAGCGAAGAGCAGCTTCGCGCCGTGTTCAACCAGGCCGCGGTCGGAATCGCGGTGGCGGGGCTGGATGGAAAATTCGAGCAGGTGAATCACCGCTTCACGGAGATCGTCGGCTATTCATTCGCCGAACTGCAATCGCTGACGTTCCTTGACATCACTCACCCGGACGACCTGCCGATCTCGCGCGAAAATTCCAGTCGCCTGCGCGCCGGCGAGATCACGGAGTATGCCTACGAAAAGCGTTTCCTGCGAAAAGACGGCTCGCCGATCTGGATCCGCGCGACCATCACACTTTCCAAAGACGCGCAGGGCAAACCGGCGCGATACATCGGTGTGATCGAAGACATCAGTGAGCGCAAGGACGCCGAGAAGGCGCTTCGCACACGCGAGCACGAACTCTCGTTAATCTACAGCAACGTCTCGGACGTCATCTTCCACGTCGAGGCACCGACCGACGGAAGCTTCCGTTTCGTGTCGGTCAATCCCGCGTTCCTGGCGGTAACCGGGCTCAAGGAAGATCAAGTCGTCGGCAAGCGCGTTGACGAGGTCGTGCCCCAAGCCTCGCGCGCCATCGTGCTCGACCACTACGCCACCGCGATTCGCGAGCGGCGAACGGTCCGCTGGGAGGAAACATCGGATTATCCCTCCGGCAGAAAAGTCGGGCTCGTCTCGGTCACGCCAATCTTCGACGCGGGCGGAAATATCACGAGCCTGATCGGCACGGTCCACGACATCACCGAGCGCAAACGCGAGGAAGAGCTTCGCGCCCGACTCGCGGCCGTCGTGGAATCATCCGACGATGCGATCATCAGCAAGTCGCTGGATGGGATCATCACCACGTGGAACCAAGGCGCCGCGCGTATGTTCGGGTACACCGCGGCGGAGGCGGTAGGCAAGTCCATCACCATCTTGATTCCTCCCGAGCGGATTGATGAAGAGCCGGAAATCATCGAGCGATTGCAGCGGGGCGAACAGGTTGAGCACTTTGAGACGGTGCGCGTCCGGAAGGACGGCACGCCGCTGGATATCTGGCTGACGATCTCGCCGATCAAAGACGCGTCCGGGCGCGTCGTTGGCGCTTCTAAGATCGCCCGCGACATCACCTCGCGCAGGCGGATGGAGGCAACCCTTCGCGAAGACGGCCGCGTCCTGGAGACGCTCAACCGCACCGGTACGGTCATCGCTTCGCAGCTCAACCTGGACGCTCTCGTGCAGTCGGTGACCGATGCAGCCACGCAATTGAGTGGCGCCCGCTTCGGCGCGTTTTTCTACAACGTGACCGATCAACACGGCGAATCGTTCCTGCTGTACTCGCTTTCCGGTGCGCCACGCGAGGCATTTGAGAAGTTCGGACTCCCGCGCAATACGCCGATCTTCGACACCACCTTTCGCGGGCTGGGGATCTTCCGATCCGGCGATGTCACGCAGGACCCACGTTACGGAACGATGGCTCCGCACCACGGAATGCCCAACGGTCATCTGCCCGTGCGCAGTTACCTCGCGGTGCCCGTGATCTCCCGCTCCGGTGATGTGATCGGCGGATTGTTCTTCGGTCATCCGGAGCAGAACGTCTTCACCGAGCGCACCGAGCGCGTGATCCAGGGCATGGCCGCGCAGGCGGCGGTCGCGATCGACAATGCTCGGCTGTACGAGCGCGTGAAACAAGCCGCCGACGAGCGCGAGCAATTGCTCGAGGCCGAGCGCGCCGCGCGCGCCGAAGCGGAACGTGTCGGCCTGGCGAAAGACCAATTCCTCGCGACGCTGTCGCATGAATTGAGAACCCCGCTGAACGCGATCCTCGGGTGGTCGCAGATCCTGAAATCTCGCGGCCATGAAAACGAAGAGCTCGTCGAGGGTCTCTCGGTGATCGAGCGGAACACGCGCGTGCAGACGCAGTTGATCGACGATCTGCTGGACATGAGCCGCATCATCTCCGGAAAGGTCCGCCTGGATGTGCAGCAGGTAGACCTTCAGGATGTCGTCAAAGCCGCGCTCGCGTCCGTCCGACACGCCGCGGACGCAAAGGAAATTCGACTGCAAGTCGTGCTCGATCCGCACGCCGGCCCGGTGCGCGGCGATCCGGCGCGGTTGCAGCAATGCTTCTGGAACCTGCTGTCCAACGCCATCAAGTTCACCCAGCGGGGCGGCCGTGTTCAGGTGGGGCTCGAGCGCGTCAACAGCCACCTCGAAGTGTGCGTCACCGACGACGGCCAGGGCATCGCGCCGGAATTTTTGCCGCATGTGTTTGAGCGGTTCCGCCAGGCCGATGCATCGACGACGCGCCGGCAGGGCGGGCTGGGGCTTGGCCTATCCATCGTCAAGCATCTAGTCGAACTTCACGGCGGAAAAGTTCGCGCCAAGAGTGCGGGCGAAGGACAAGGCGCCACGTTCTGCATCGAGTTGCCGCTGATGGTCGTGCATGATCTGGGCAGCCAAAGGGCGCGCCAGCATCCGCGCACGTCGTCTCCCACGACATCGTTGGCCGAACAACCGTCGCTTGCCGGCATCACGGTGCTGGCGGTGGATGATGAACCGGACGGCCGCGATCTCGTGCGACGGGTTCTGGAAGAATGCGGCGCGCAGGTCATCCTCGCCGGCTCGGCGCAGGAGGCTTTGTCGCTGGTGAAGAGCCAGCGACCGGACATGATCGTCAGCGATATCGGCATGCCAATTGAAGACGGCTACGAGTTGATCCGAAAGGTGCGTCAACTCAGTCCAGAGGAGGGCGGAAAAACGCCTGCCGCCGCGCTCACGGCGTTCGCGCGAGCGGAAGATCGCACGCGCGCATTGCTCGCCGGATATCAGACGCACATCGCAAAGCCGGTCGAGCCGACCGAGCTTGCCGCGTCCGTCGCCAGCCTCGCAACAAGGCGCTAGCTGACGCGTCTTTCTCGGACTGTATCGTGGTCACAGGTTAAGCTCAGATTGAAGTTTGCCGATGCGTTTGAGGGGGGAAACGCGGGCGGGTCGACCTTCATCTCAATGGAACTGAGCGCGAAAATACTCGCGGAATTGCTTGGCGCGCTGCGTTCCACGCAGACCGCAGAACTGAACAAGCGCAAGTCGCCGCGCGTCGGACTGCGCGTGCGGACCGACATCCAGCACCCGACCTCCGGCCGCATGTCGGTCTGGGTGCGCGACATCTCGGCGGGCGGCGTGAACATCGCCGCGCCCATCGATATGAAGCGAGCCGACGAGGTTGATCTTCTCCTTGTCAATGACGCCAAGGGCGAAGACGAGATCCGCTGCACGGTTATGCATTGCCGCAAACTCGCGCAAGGCATGTACGCGATCGGCCTGAAGTTCAACGCCGAGCGGGGCGGATTGTCCAAATCGAGTTGAAACCCGTGGTCTGGTGCGCCTTGTCAGTGCTCGCGCGCTTTCCAGATCTTCGCGTCATCATCGCGATGCAGCGTCGTGTAAATCGTCGCGAGCAACCCGGCTATCTGTGACATGTTTTTCGCTTCCTTGTTCGATTCGCTGATCGTGTAAGCGGCGAGCAGTTCGCGTTCGGCATCGGGATAGTTTTTTTGCAGCAGCAGCGCGCGTGCAAGGTTTCGTCGGACGGACGCTTCCATCGAACCGAGCTTTTCCTCGACCACCGCTTTCAGCACGGGTTCCAGGATTGCAACTGCCTCGGCTCCGCGCCCCTCATTTACCAGACTGAGCCCGAGGTTGCAGCGAACCGCGAGCGTGCGGGGACTGTCGCTGCCCGAGTGTTTGGTAAAAGCATCGATCACTTCGCCGTACAGTGCCTGAGCTTCGGCGTGCCGCTTCAATCCATCCAGTGCCGCGGCCTTGGCGTGTTTTGCCTGGCAGGTGGTCAAGCCGTCGTTACCTTGGTAAGCCATCGAGGCGTCCAGCGCACGCTGCGCGTAACCGAGCGCCAATTCCCAGCGCTCGGCGCGATCCAGGACAAACGCGTATTCCGCCAGCCGCTTCACTGTCAGGTCGTGCTGCAAACCATGCAGCGATATCTGCCGATCAAGCACTTCCTTAAACAACTGCAACGATTCGTCCACCCGCCCCATGCTTTGCAGGATGTCCGCGTGATTTGCTTTGGCGGAAAGCGTGGAGTCGTGATCCGGGCCGAGATACCGTTCGCCGTCTGCGCAGACGGCACGCATCTCCCGCTCGGCTTCATCTAGCTTGCCGTGACCGGCATACGTGGTCGCCAGATTCTGCCGCGAGATCAGCGTGGCCAGGCTTCCGGGCGGCAAGTTCTTCGTGCGCAGCTCGACGAGCCGGCGCTGAATGTGTTCGGCCTCGTCGTACTTGCCTTGCGAGTAGAAGATGATTGCCAGGTTGTTCATCGAGGTCAGCGTGGTGGTTTCGTCGACGTCGCCGTACAGCTTCTGGTTGGCCGCGACGACGGCGCGATACTCACGTTCGGCCGTCGCCAGGTCGCCAACGTCCGAGGCAACGCCGGCAAGCGCTTCGCGAAGTCCCACGGTGACCGGATGATCCAGTCCCAGCTTGGATGCCGCGGTCTGATAGGCCGGGGTGGCGACGGCACGCGCCTCATCCGGCTTGTATTGCCATCGCAGCACCGTCGCAAGCATGCCGTGGTCCGCCAGCGTTTGCGGGTCATTGGCGCCGAGCGTTGCCGTGCGGATATCGATCGCACGCTGAATCTGGTCGTGTGCGCGATCGTAATCGCCCAGGTTCTGATACATCCACGCCAGCGTCGCACGCAGCTCGCCTTCCAGCTCGGGTTGATGGCGGAAGTTCTCGCCGATCTTGCCCTCGGCGGCGCGCAGGGATTGGATGACCGTGACATCTTTCGCGCCGGCAACCGGATCCGCCGAGGCGATCATCTGCTTGAGGAAGTTGTTGATCGCGCGGGCGGCGTCGCGCTGTTGGGCAGCGCGCACGAAACCAACGGATGCCACGATCGTCGCCACCGTCAGCATCAGGACGAAGGAAATTGTGACGGTCAGCCCGATGCGGTGCCGACGGATGAATTTGCGAGCACGGTACCAGCGCGTCGGCGCGCGGGCAGTGATCGGCTCGTACTCCAGCACCCGGCGAAGATCGTCCGCCATCGCCTGGGCGGAGGGATATCGCTGCTCCTTCTCGCGATTGAGCGCGGTCATCACGATCGTTTCGAGATCGCCACGCAGGGATTTGTCGAACTTGCCGATCGGTTCGGGCTCAACAGTCGCGATGCGAACCAGCGCCTGCGCAACCGAAGTATCTCGAACTTCGATCGGCAGGCGATCGGTCAGCAGCTCGTGCAGCAACACGCCCAGCGCCCACACATCGGAGCGCACGTCGACCTCAGCCGCTTTCCCCGCCGCCTGCTCGGGCGACATGTAACCTGGCGTGACCAGCAGCACGCCCGCGGTGGTTTGCATCGTGAGCTTTTGATCGTCGACCCCGATGATTCGCGCGATTCCGAAGTCGAGCACTTTGGGCTCGCCGGTCTGATCGACCAGCACGTTCGCGGGCTTGAGATCGCGGTGAATCACCGCCTGCTGGTGCGCCGCATGCACGGCCAGCGCCACTTTGATCATCAGGCGGATGCGATCTTCGCGGCTGAGCTGCTTGTCGCGCGCGTAGACGTTCAGCGGCGGGCCGTTGACGAATTCCATCGCGATAAACGGCATCGCAACGCTCCCGGCCGCGCGGTGAACGCCGGCTTCGTAAATGCGTGCGATGTTCGGATGCTGAAGGCGACCGAGAACATCGGCTTCGCGCTTGAATCGACTCGCGGCGTCGAGCAGAGGGAGATTGAACCGAACGAGCTTCAGCGCCACCGAGCGCTGTGGATTGGCCTGCGTCGCGACATACACCGCCGCCATCGCGCCCTCAGCGAGCAGTCGATCGAGTGTGTAGCGTCCGATGCGCTGGCCATTGAGCGAGAGCAGATCAGGTCCACCCAGTCCGAGCCACGCATCGGTGCGTTTGTCGATCACGCCGTCGGATTGTTCGTACGCGGCGCAGAGCGAACGGAGTTCCATCATCAACGGCATCTCGTCTTTGCAGGAGGTGACGATGAAGGCTTCGCGCTCATTCGCCGGCAATTCGAGCGCATCGGCAAGCAGGGGCTTGAGCGATTCCCAGTTCGAAGTTGTGGGGGTGGAATCGGGCATTCGAGTGTTGCTCCGCCGCTTGCGGAGTTGCAAATCGGAAAGCGTGAATCGCTGCATCTGCGACGCCGCAAGCGGCGAAGACGCGTCACTCCAAGTTCTGCGTCAGATTCCGCGCCAGCCACGCCCGCGCGACCGACCAATCCCGCTTCACCGTCCGCGGCGAGCTATCCAGCGCCGCGGCGGTTTCTTCGACGCTCAGGCCGGTGAAGTATCGAAGCATCACCACCTCTGCCAGGTGCGGGTCGAACTCGCGCAGGTGCGAAAGTGCGACGTCGAGCGCAACCATGGCATCCGGATCGGCGGACTCGATCGCGACGTCGACGAATTCCAGATCGACGCGTTGCTTGCCTCCGCCGCGCTTGCGGGCGGCGGCGCGCCGAGCGCGTTCGACCAGGATTCGCCGCATCGCTTCGGCTGCCACCATGAAAAACTGCCGCGGGTTTTCCCACTTCACGGCCGGATCCTGGCTGAGGCGCAAAAACACCTCATGCACAAGGGCCGTAGTCTGTAGCGTTAAACCGGCCGGCTCACGGGCCATTTTTGATTGGGCAAGTTCGCGAAGCTGCTGATAGACGGCGGGAAAGAGCTCCCGCGTCGTGCCGGTGAGGGACGGCGGGGGCGCGGCATCCAGCGGATCATCCCCCCGGGAAGCGTGCTCAGAAGGGTCTTCCGGCGTGTTTTCGATTTTTGGCCCCGTCACGTCCGCATTTTCGCACAGAACTCCGGATCGACAAAACAAATCTGCCGGAACCCATTTAGGCAAAGGCGTGTCGCGGGAAGCTGGGTCAAGTCGCACGACGAATCCGATCGTGCACGACAGCCTCGCCGCGCTACTTGAGAAGGAGACGACATGTCGCGGAAGAACTTGGTCAATCGTCGCATTTCGGTCAGCCAGAAGCTCGCAGCCGCCGCATCGCTGGCGATGCTGGGGATTCACGCGTTACCCGCCGCCGCACAGGTGGTCACGTGGACGGGCGGAAACGGTAACTGGAGCGATTCGCTCAAGTGGACGGCCGGTGTTCCGAACAGTGCCACTGCCACCGCGATGACCGATTCGAACAATCCTACGGTCAGCCTGGTTACCGTTAACGGAAGCTTCACGGTTGGCACACTCTTGCTCAGCGCAGGCGACGAAGTCTCGATCGCGCCCAGTCAAACCTTGAATATCGGAACGTTCGCCGACATTGCCGGAACGCTCCGCATCGGCAACGGCGCGAATCTGACCATGGCCGGCACCGCGAACAACAACGGCCGGATCGTCTTCAGTCCGAACGGCAGCGAGAATTTCCTGAACATCGGCGGCGGCCCGCTGACCATCAACGGCACCGGTACGATTCAGTTCGACTGGACCGGCACCGGCTCGGCAGGTGTGATCTCGGCGCAATCCAGCGGCACGCTGACGCTCGGCGCGAACCAGGTTGTTCAAGGGGTGGGTTCGTTCCGCAATTCGCGTGTGATCAATAACGGCCTGATCGATGCCAACTCCGGCACCGCCGGTCTACTCGGCGCCGGAATGTACATCGATCCGAGCAATCAGAGCGCCAGCCCGTTCATCAACAACGGCACGATACGATCGAGCAACGGCGGGCTGATGGTCTTCGCCGGCGACAACGGTGGCGAGCTGGTGAACAACGGCACGATCAGCGCCATCGGTAACAACTCGATCACCGAATTGCACAGCAACGTGACCATCCTCGGCGGGACGTACGCGACCACCGGCACGGGCGTGGTGCGAGTGCGCCCAGGACAGACCGGCAACGCCTCGAACTTTACGATCACGCCCGGCTCGCAGTTTCAGGTTCCGAACAATGCACGGCTGAACCTGTCGGGCACGATCACGAACAACGGCAGCTTGAACGTCATCTCCGGAGCGAGTCACGCCTTCATCGGCTTGCCCAGCGCCGTCACGCTGCAAGGCACCGGCGTCACGCGGCTGGCGAGCAACCCTGCCGTGAGCAACGCGACGATCGACGGCCAAGGCACGCTGACCATCACGGCCGGGCACACGCTCGCGGGTGGTGGACATCTCGACAACGTGCGCGTGATCAACAACGGCACGATTCGCGCCGATCAGACCGGCACCATCAGCATGTATCTCGATCCCAGCAACCAGATCACCGACTCGTTCGTCAATAACGCGACGATCCAAGCGAGCACGGGAGCGGTCGTTTCTCTCGCCGGTGAAAGCGGCGGCAACTTCGTCGGCAGTGGCGTTTACCGCGCCGACGGCGCGGGCGCTCGCGTGGACCTGATCAATGGGATTTCGATCAGCGGCGGCAGCTACACGACGACCGCAGGCGGTGTAGTTCATGTCCCCTCGGCACATGTTGGCAACGTCACCGCACCCACGATCACCGCCGGCTCTGAATTCCGCGTCGAAGACAACGGCCGGCTGAACGTCTCAGGCACGGTCAACAACAACAGCACGCTCAGCATCAACGCGGGCACAAGCAACGCCTTCCTGGGTGTTCCGGTTGCCACCACCCTGCAAGGACCCGGCATCACTCGCTTCAACAGCACCCTCACCGCCGACGCAAGCCTGGATGGCCAGGGCACGGTCACGATCGCAGCGGGACATGTCGTGCGCGGCGACGGGTACCTCAACAATGTTCGCGTGATCAACAACGGTTCGATCATTGGCGACGACTCGGTCGCGCGATTGGGCGGCACGTACCTCGATCCGAGTAACCAGATCGCCATCCCGTTTATTAACAACGGCACGATCGGCGTGGTCGCCAACAACTTCGTCTCGCTCGTCGGAGACAGCGGCGGGGCGTTCAGCGGGAACGGCGTCTACCGCGCCGACGGGTCGAACGCCTTCCTGCACCTGGCGAACAATGTCACCGTCGTTGGCGGCAACTACACGACGACCGCCGGCGGAGTTGTACGCGTGCCAACCGCCCATACCGGCAACGTCGACGCGCCCACAATCACCGCCGGCACCGTCTTCAACGTGGATAACAACGCCCGGCTGAACATCAAGGGCATCGTTACGAACAACGGCAGCCTCACGATTACATCCGGCGCGAGCCACTCGTTCTTGTCCGTTAGTTCGGGCGGCTCGGCGACCCTGACGGGCAGCGGTGTCACTCGTTTCGTGCCCAATCCCGGAGTCACCAATGCGTCCGTTGATGGCCAAGGCACGCTGACCATCGCCGCCGGGCATCTCGTCGCCGGCTCCGCGTACTTCGATAACACGCGTGTAATCAACAACGGGACCATCCGCGGCGA
The DNA here is from genome assembly GCA_014380825.1 of Phycisphaerae bacterium. Next base: position 11,265 of record JACMJD010000334.1, read on the forward strand.
CTTGGTCACCTCCGCCACGACGATGTATCTCGACCCGTACAACGGCAACGCGAACGCGATCGTCAACAACGCGACAATTCAGGCCGTCACAGGTGCGACGGTTTCACTGGCGGGAGACTCGGGGGGCAACTTTGCCGGCAACGGCGTCTATCGCGCCGACGGCGTCGGCGCGGTCGTGCAGCTCATCAATGGCGTTGAGGTGGTCGGCGGTAACTTCACCACCACCGCCAACGGCGAGATTCGCGTTCCGTCCGCTCACAACGCAATCCTCAACGGTTCGACGATCACGCCGGGAACCAACTTTGCCGTGCCGAA